>CALWKU010000035.1 GCA_944381345.1 uncultured Christensenellaceae bacterium | reverse complement strand
AAAATCTCAGCACGAAAGAAAAGTATTATACGTCATCGAATTTTTACTTGCGCAACGGCAAATTGACCTATGAGGCGCACTCTGCCGGCATATATTTGGAGAATGGATTTTGGGCATCGTTGACTCTGGGTCCCGGACTAAGCGCTACGACATTGTTTGTATATGAAATTCCGAGGTCGTATATATACGGCGATTACTATTTTGAAGTCGACGATGGTTTTTTATCGGAAGCAGTCAAGATTTATTTGCCTGATAAAAATGACAATCAAAGCGGAACGACAACCGAGACGCCCGATGAGGACAGATATCATATCGGAGACACCGTAAAAACAAAAGAGATGCAAATGGTAATTGACAGCATATATGAGACAAAGAAAATCGGCTCTGAAACGACCGATTACCTGTTCTTGGTCATTCAAACAACTATAACCAATATCGGCAGCGAGGAAAGAACGTTTACGGCAGAGAATTTCAGATTGTACAACGGCACGCGCAAATATGAAGTATCCGACGCAGGGCTATATGTCGATGACGGGTTTTGGCTGTTGGTCAAGCTAGGCTCGGGATTTGAAGAAAAGGTAGTGTTTGTCTTTGAGATTCCTAGCTCGTATATCAATGGAGATTACTATTTTGAATTTGGGGACAGAGAACAAGGAGATGTTGCAAAAATCTACTTGACGGAAAAGTAAAAGCAAAGCAATCATCAAAGAAGAGAGAGCACGCCAAGACGCGCTCTCTTTTTCTTGCCCCAAAATGGGCGGCTCTGCAATGGTCGGAGTGACTAGATTCGAACTAGCGGCCTCTTGAACCCCATTCAAGCGCGCTACCAAACTGCGCCACACCCCGATGTGCATATCAAATAATCGCACAAACTGTGGCGTTTGTCAAGTGTTTTGAATCAAAAATTTGCGGTGCAAACGGTTTGATATCTATGTCGCGTACGAAAAATTTCGTTTGCGTAATTTGTCAAGACATCTTTTCGCTTGTTTGAAAAATTTTTCAAATTGCTTAATTTGCTATTATTTCATCCGCATTAAAAAGTCAAAGACCAATGAATTTCAAAGTTTGAGCAGAATCGATTAGATAAACAGAATTAAGGGGAATCGGACGAGCGACTTTCGATGATTTTGCGCCGTGCGGAGCGCCGCACACCTCTTTGGTCTGCGAGCGAAAAAAGCGCAAAAGATCTTTATCAAACGGCGCAGAAAGGTGCAGATTTGCGTCAAGCAAGCGCGAGAGGCGCTGCCGCCGGATTTCTGTCCGCGACCGCATCTCGACGAGGAACAACGATGTGCCGTTATACGCCGTTTGACGCTCAAGACGTGCATTGTAGCCGCTTGCCAAAGGCAGAGCGGAACATAAAATGGCGGAACCGCGCTTTCCGCGCGACACGATAATGCGCCGATCCGAACGCCTTTTTGCAAATCCAATTAACATAACACTAAACGGAAAGCGACGATTAACGAAAAGAGCGGCTCATCTCAACCATGCCGCCTCCACGGTGCGAAAACCGAAAATAGCGAGCATGAGTAATGCGCACGGTTTGCAAGCAAACGAGCGCGTTGCGATTCGAAGCGTTTATCTTTGGGTTCCCCCTCAAAGCGAGTCAATAAATTGCGTCGCCGTTCTCCCCGACTTGCCCGATCCGCGCATTTGCCATTGCAGCGCGCGGCGGCACAATTCGTCGTCGGGCATCTTGATCCCTTTGCGTGCGGCGAGACGGCGGACGATCTCGAGATATTGTTCCTGTCCGGGGGACGGGTAGAATATTGTCAAGCCGAAGCGCGCGACAAGCGACAGCTTTTCGGCGACGGTGTCGGAGCGATGTATCTCGTCGTCATCCATGCGCATATCGTTGCGGTCGGAGAAGTTCTCTTTGATCAGGTGTCTGCGGTTTGAGGTCGCATAGATCAACACGTTGGACGGGCGGCACTCCAGCCCGCCTTCGATGATGGCTTTGAAGTATTTGTATTCTACCTCGAATTCTTCGAAAGAGAGGTCGTCGAGGTAGAGTATGAAACGGTAGTTGCGGTCTTTTATCTTTGCGATGAGTTGGCTGATCGAGGTGAATTGATGCTTGAATACCTCGATGATACGCAGCCCTCTGTCCGCATACTCGCACATCAGCGCCTTGATGCTGGACGACTTGCCGGTGCCGCCGTCGCCGTAGAGCAGAACATTGTTTGCGCTGCCTCCGTCGAGGAAGGCGAGGGTGTTGTCGAGCAGCTGTTTTTTCTGCATTTCATAACCGACAAGGTCGCTCAATTTTTTGGTCTCCGTGTCTGTTATATGCTGAAGATCGATCTCGGTACTGCCCGAGGAACTGATCAGGCGGAACGCGTTGTAGAGCGCATATTCGCCTACGCCGAAGCGGGAGTACCATTTTGCGACGACATCGACGACGGCGTCCTCGTCGGTTACCTGTTCGAGCGCGCGGGCGAGTTCGGCGATGCGGCTGCCCGCCTGGGCGCGGGAGCGTTTCCCCTCGCCTATGTACTTGTAGTCGGCGATCGCGGGAGCAAACTTGCCGAACAGCTCCGCAAGGTCGATCGAGAACAATTCAAACGCGGCTTTGAGGTCGTTGGCGGCTACGTCTTTGAGACTCCCTTCGGGAACGGGGCGTCTTTCGCAAGCGAGCGAGAACGCGTTTTCGTCGGTCGCAAGAAGGAACGCGACATAGTGGTGCCAAAGATTGCCCGTGACGCCGTATTCCGCCGCAAAGTCAAGCAGACGGCCTGCGATCCAACCGGTCGGCTTGTTGTCGGAAAGGTCTTTGGCTGCGCCTCTTTCGAGGTCGAAAAGGATACAATTTTCCGCGAGTTCTTTGATGTTCATACTCATCTCCGTTGCGTACAGTATAGCACGTCGGCGCGGCGAAATAAACAAATCGAGCCAACTTTGCAAAAAAACTCCCGCCGAGACGGCGGGAGCGATCGCTCAGTAGAGGGAGATAAGAGGAGTGTTTAATAGGTGTTTGGAAGAAGTCTTTGTGTGTACTCCGGCTCTACTTCGCTCAGGGGGGCTGTTATTGTGACTTCATTATAGAGCGTCAGACTTAAAAGCGCATTAAAAATCGCAAAAATTCTCAATTTTTTTGATGCGGGAAAAGAAGAGGGCAAAATAACGTTTTTTCTTTTGCGCGAGCGCGCAATTCATAAAAGTTTAATGCTTGCGATATATTATATATTCAAATAATGCAAAAATATCGAGTATATGGTACAATATTCATATACGGCACGGATGGAGCGAGTCATGAAAATATTGCTTGTCGAAGACGAAGTGCAGATGTCCGAAGCGATCGCTTCGCTGCTCAAAAAGAATCAATGCCTTGTCGAATGCGCATACGACGGCGACGAGGGCTACCGTATGGGACTTGTCGGAGACTACGACGTCATCATTATGGATATCATGCTCCCGGTGACGGACGGTTACATCGTCGTGAAAAAGCTGCGGAACGCCGGCGTCACCACGCCGATCATTATGCTGACGGCGCTCTCGTCCGTTGAGGACAAGGTCAAGGGGCTTGACATAGGCGCGGACGATTATATGACGAAGCCGTTTTCCATGGACGAACTCAACGCGAGGCTGAGGGCGATCACGCGGCGCAGACGCGGCGACGCGGTGAGCAACGAACTCAAAGTGGGCAACACGTCTCTCAACATCAAGGAATACAAGTTGACGTGCGGGAACAAGACGATCGCGCTGTCGGGCAAGGAATACGAATTGGCGCTGTGTTTTTTCTCCAATCCGGGCGCGGTGTTCACCAAAGACGAACTCATCAACAAGGCGTGGGGGTTCAATTGCGACTTTGAATCCAACAATCTCGAAGTATATATGTCGTTTTTACGCAAGAAGCTCGGCTTTTTGGGCAGCGACGCAGCGCTGACTTCGGTGCGAGGCGTGGGCTACAAGATGTCCGCTCCGGAGAGGAAATGACCGCGCAGGACAGAGCGCTAGACAAGCTGCGCAGGCGGTTCGTTGCGATATTCGTCGCGGTGGGCGGTCTGTTTTTGCTGTTGGCGTACGGCGCGATCTTTGCGTCCAACATCGTGCAGACGGACGTTGCGATCGACGAAAAACTTTCCGAAGCGTTAGACCGCGCGCCCTTTCCGCCTTCCGAGGAGAACGATGCTGCTATCCAAGCGTGGCTTGCGCGCAACTCCTGCATGATCGTCGTCGATGTGAGCGGCGGGGATCATGAGGGGACACATCCGTTCAATGCCGACGACATAGAAGCGGATAAATTGCAAAAGATATTGACAGAACTCAAGAGCAGCGAGGACAAGGACGCGGATTTCGAGATCGACGGCAGTTACTTTCGTTCGCATCGCCAGATCGAGATCGTAGACGAGGCGTCGGGCAGCGTTACCGTCTATTCCGTTTACGATTGGACCGCCGACCGCGCCGACCTGATAGAATCGGGCGTGATGACGGGCGTGATCTATTTGTTCTGTTTGGTGCTTCTCTATATTTTCGGTCAGCTGGTCTCGCGCCAGATAATCGCTCCCGTCAAGCAGTCTTATGAACAGCAAAAACAATTGGTCGCCGACGCGTCGCACGAACTTAAAACGCCGCTGGCGATCATAGGCGCAAATATGTATCTGATCAAATCCGATCCCGCGGCTACCGTCGGGGACAATGAGCATTGGATAGACAACGTAGACGCGCAATTGACGCGCATGAGCGCGCTGATCGCGGATATGTTGGAGCTGTTCCGCGCGGACAGCGAAGCGGGCGGCGTAAAGACCAAAGAAGACCTGTCCGAGATGCTGGACGGAGTGTTGTTGAGTTTTGAGGCGAGATGCTTTGAGAAAAACATCGAGCTGACGCAAAATATTTCGCCCGATATCACGTTCGAGTGCTACGCCAAGCAGATGGAGCGGCTGTTCAACATCTTGATGGACAACGCGCTCAAATACACGCCCGAAGAGGGTAAGATAGACGTGGAACTGAGGTCGGACAAGCGCGTCGTGACGGCGGTGTTCACCAACTACGGCGCGGGCATAGCCAAGGAACATCTGACCAAGATATTCGACCGCTTTTACCGCGTAGATAACGCGCGCACGCAAAGCGCCGCTCCGACCAGTTTCGGGCTGGGGCTGTCGCTCGCAAAGAACATCGCGCTCGCCCACGACGGAGAAATAGAGTGCGACAGCGACGGCACGACTTACACCGAATTTACGGTAAGACTGCCAAAAGGCGGAGTTTTGCCCGCAAAGCTGAAAATCAAGAAAAACGCAAAGGAGTGACGTGCGGCGGGCGCGGCGGATAAGCCCGGTCCGGTTTTTGTTATATCAATGTAAAATTTGGGCGTTACCTATTGACAGCGCGCGCGTTTTGTGGTTTTGTATAAGAGAGGGGACGTTGTCCCGAAAGGAGGAAATTATGAAAGGAACAAGCAGAATGCTCTATTACGGCGAGAGCGGTCTCGTCGCCGGCTTGGTCGCAGACACGATCGCCGCGGGCGCGGACCGCAAGTTGCTGGAATGCGTCGCCTGGAACGGCAAGACCCCAGATTTTGTCAAAGAAGTGGAGTATTGCGAATATCTGCCCGAATACAGGTTGGGGGACTTCGGTTCGCCCGATCTTGTGATAGTCGCGCATACCTCCAACGCAAAATTTGTGGTCTTTGTAGAGGCAAAGGTCGTGTCTTACGCCAACGCCTGCGCGAGCGAGGCGAGTTTCCGTCAAGCGCGCACGATCAACGTGCAATTGGCGCTCGACCGCAGATTCAAACAGGCGGTCGCGGCGGGCGGCGGCGACAACATCGAGATATGCGAAAAGTCCGACTATGACAGCGGCATCGTCCGCGACAGGGCGCGCAGTCTGCGCAAGGGGGGATTCACCTCGTTCTGCCGCAAGATATTCGCGGACGCGGACGGATTTTATTATGTCGCTTTGACCGCCGACCCCGAATGCGAAAGCCCATACGACGGCGACGATGTGATCAAAGCGCTGATCGGCGCGGCGTGGGAGAGCGAAAAGGGTTGTTTCGGACTGCTGACATGGAACGCTTTGATCGACAACGGCATCGTCTCGCGCGAGAGCGGCGCGTTCGCCAATGCGGCGAAGCTGATGCTCCCTGCCGATGACACCGGCGCGAACAAACTCGTCTATACCAGCAATCCGACCAATCTTCGCGGCGTAAAGCTGGAGGAATGGAGCGAGGACAAGAAGTCGCTGATCGACGCGTTGACGAGACTTACGCCCTGCCTCATAGGCGCGGTCGCGGATGAGACCGAAGTAGAGGAATTGACCGGTTCGTACAGCTACCGCGTCGGCAACATCGTCTATGCGCGCATTATGTATCTGCCCACCGAAAACACGGTCGTCTTGGCGCTGCTCAAAGACGACAACATTCCGCAATTCGTCTATGACGACGACAAGCGCTTTGTCTGCAAGCTGCCCAATTCGGACAAGCAATACATAGGCTACAAGTTCTACACCGACGCCGACGTAGCGCGGTTCAGAGAGGGGCTTGACGAGTATTTCTCGTAAGATAAACAAAAAGACGACGCGGCTTCGGGAGATTCCGAAGCCGCCGGACTGTAGACAAACCCCGTCCAAAAGCTCGTTTTTGGCGGGGTATATTATAAGCATATTAACAAGAGAAAGTCTGACGATCGTAATCAAATACGAATGGCGTGTATTGAGGATTTAGTTTCGCAAGATCACTTATTGGCAAGATAGAGAACGCAATAGATCTCGGATTTGTTTGCAGTATAATCAAGCATAGATACCGTTTCTATAAGAAAATGCATATGCCTAAATCAGGCAGCATATATTTCCGAAGCAACGGGCGTAAAGCGATCCGACCAAAAGCGAAGTTCACGGCGTCGAAGGCGCGGAGGAGCGGAGCAGCCCCCGCCGGACCGTTCGGATCGGTTTCCGTTTTCCGCGCGCGATCCTTTCTCTTTATTCGTGCGGCGATCGGCAGTTGTACGCGTTTTTGAAGGCGTAATATGCCTGTCTCAGACTGCGGCAGGCGATGTCGGCGTAGTATTTGAGCGTATCCCAATGTTCTGCCGATGCGGCGTCGTAAATGCCGACCGTGAAAAACCCGGCCTTTTTGGCGCTCTCTATGCCTATGTGGCTGTCTTCGAACACCGCGCACTCGGATGGTTTTAGCCCCAGCTTGCTGCACTCGCGCAAGTAGACGTCGGGCTTGTCCTTGCCGACTCCGACTTCGTCGATCGATGTGCCCGACCAAAACAGCGGAGCGACGCCGTGCTGTTTGAGACACGGCCAAAACAGATCCTCGCCCAGCGCCGTCGCCACACCTATGCGGCCGCCGTGTTTGACGAGCAGCGACAGCAGCTTTGCCGCATAATGTTTGAGCGGAACCTTGTCCGAATATTCTTCGAGCGCGCGTTCGTGCCAAAATTCCTCGATCTGTTCGCGCGACATTTTGACGGGAGTGTTGCGCACCGCGTACTCGGCGCAGTCGGACAGTTTGAGGTGGTTGACGGCGAGCGCAAAGTCCGTCGGCAGAGTCAAGCCGTCGGCGGCAAAAAGCTCGGCGTACAGCCTGTCCCACAACCCCATTGAGTCCAGGATAGTGCCGTCCATATCGAAGATGAAGCCCTTGAGGGACTTCAAAATTTTGCTATCAGATCTTTCAGCCATGTAAAGTTCATGTCCGGCGCAAATATCAGCGGGTATTTGTTGTAGTAAAGTATTTTGACGTTTTCTATCGACGTGCTGTTGTCGCTGACCATACCCGAAGAGTTGATAGCAAACACCTCGACGTCATACACGCCCTGCGCCTTGTCGTACAGTTTGAGGCGCATATATTTGGAGCGGTGGTTGATGCCCTTGTAGTAATCGGAGAAGTAGTACTGCACTTTGCCGTCGTTGTAGATGACCTTGTAGCTTTGAACGAGGTCGTCGTCTTTGCCGCGTTCGAAGATGAGATAGGTGGAGCCGTGGATGATCGCGCAGCGTCCCCTTTCGGACGGCATAACGGGGCGCGTTTTGCCGAAGCGGTCGGAGGTGTAGGTAAAGGCGTTTTTGTCGAGGCGCAGGGGAAGACGCCAGCGTCTGTCCGCCTTTTCCTCCTCGCCCGACAGCATATTGACGCGTTTGATGTCTATGCCGTCGTCGCAGAACTCCATGACCAAGCCCATCGGCGCGATGTGCGCCTGCGGAGGCACGGAGCCGTTGACTTTGCCCTTTTCCATCTCGACATACGACACCGATTGGGTGCCTATCGTCGTGTACTTGCGCTGATGTATGTCGCGTTCGTCCATCATAGGGAAGTGCAGATGCCCGGCGAGATTGACGACGTTGTCGTAGTCGCCGAGGATTTTGCCAAGCTTGAAGTCGCTGTACAGCTTGCCTTCGGACTGCGAGCCGTAAACGGTGTTGGCGGCGCTGTTGTGCGTGGTAACGAATACGGGGCGCTTGTCGCCGCCGATATTTGCCGCGTCGATCCGGTCGCGTATCCACTCCGCGACGCCGTCGTAGCCGTTTTGCTGCGAGCTGTTTTGCGGAGACGCGCCTATGAAATGCCAGCCGTTGACTACATAGTGCGAGTACGGCGGCTTGCCCGTACAGCCGGTGAACAGCTTGCGCTTGCGAGCGGGGAAAAGGGCGGGGAAATAGTCGTGGTTGCCCATTATCAATTGTACGATCGGCTTGTTTGCGCCATAGGCGTGGTCGAGCGCGTCGTTGAAGCGGCGGTACGCGCATTTAGAGCCTATGTTGCAAATGTCGCCGGGGACGATAATCATGTTGACGCCGTATTCTTTGAGCACCTCGAACGAGCGGCGCAAATTGAGCTCGTAAGTCTTGTTTTTGCGCCACGGGAAAGGCGACAGCTGCGAATCGGAGATCACGCCGACGCGCAGCGGACCGGGTACCTCGAAGGTCTTGTATTCGCAATGTATTTCGATGGGTTTGATCTTTTTTACGAGAGGCTCGCTGCCGATCATCTCGTCCGCTTCGTTTACGGTGTAGCCCTTTTCTTCCAACACGACGCCGCCGTCCGTTTTGAGGCTCGCGCGCTTTGCTTCGAGTTCGTCCAAGATCTGCTTTTTGCGCGCGCCGTGATAGGTGTTGAGCGCCATCGGGATGAGGGACAGCGCGAAACCGCCCGCAGGTATGAGCGTGACCATCGAGAACAAGCCGTCGATCGTGAATTGAGATTGGGGCAGAGGTACGCCCGACACCTCGGGCTGTTGAAATTGAAAGACGATCAAAAGCGCGGTGACGGCGACCGCGGCGATCGCGTTGTTGAATTTGGTGACCATGGAGTTGAACGAGAAACATACGCCCTCCATGCGGTGTCCCGTTTTCCATTCGAGATAGTCGAGACTGTCGCCGACCATAGGGTAGGGCAGCACGTTGTATGCGCCCACGCCGAGACCGCCGATAGTCATGAGCGGGAACGCGGCGAAGTAGTTGATCCTGCCTACAAAGAACGCTGCGGAAAGAAACACCGCCGAGATCGCGCCGAAGATGAGGCTCGTCTTTTTATAGCCTATGCGTTTGTATGCGACGGGCGTCAGCAATATGCCCGCATACATGCCCGCGCCAACGACGAGATAGAGCAGGATCAGCACGTCGCCCGACTCCCATCCGTTGATTTTGACGACGTATATAGATATGTACGACGCGGCAGCCATGAGCAGATAGCGCGGAGACGCCAACATGGACGTCAGCAGCGTCAGTAGCATGGGCTTGTTTTTGACGGCGGCTTTGAACATATCCTTCACCGGAGTTTTTTCGGTGTGGGTCGCAAAGCGCTCTTTGGAGTTTTTGAACAGTATCAGATATCCCGCAAACACGATCACGCCCGCAGTCGCTGCGATCGCAAAGTACACCCACGTCGCGGGGACGATGCGTTGGTAGACGCTGATCAATCCGATCGGGATCAGCGAGCCTATCGAACCTAGCGTGACATAGAAAGAGAGCAGCGACGATCTCTCCTTGGGGTTGGGCGTTGCAACGCTCATCAAGCCCATCGCGGGGACGTCGACGACGGTGTAGGAGAAGTCAAACAGCAGATATCCTATCGCCGCGAACGCGCACCGCGCCGCGACCGGCATCTCCGAAAGAGGCAAAAACATCACGATCGAGACGATGAAGATGAGGAACGCGCCTATGCGGATGAACGGGCGCATTTTGCCGTTTTTGGTGTGGGTGCGGTCGATCACGACGCCCATGATCGGGTCGTTGACCATGTCCCAAAACCTTGCGACGAACATCAGGATCGTCGTAAATTCGAGAGGAACGATTAATATGTCGGAAAGGAAAACCGCCAAATAGGACGACACCACCGCTGAGATCATGAAGCTGCCCACCGAGGCGAAGCCGTAAGACGCTTTTTCTTTTGCGCTTATATACTTGTAGTCGGAGTTGTCTTGTGCGACCCGTTGAGTTGTCTTTTGTTCATCCATATTATTTCTCCGTTTCTAATTATATACTTTTGCGCAGCCGTTTACAAACGAAAAGGCGGTTTTCAATGTAAACAGTTGCCGCCGTAATTGTAAATTTTCGGTAAAGCGGGCAAATATTGCAAAAATTTTTTTTGAAGAACGCAAAGATGTCTTGACAGGATGCCGCCGACGCAAGGGGAAAAAAGAAAATATTTTAATTTTGACAACGCGCGTTTTAAGAAAACTTTTCCTATATGAGCGAGGAATATAAAAGTCGGCGAAAAGCGCGGCAAAGATTTTTGCAAAGATGTCTTGACAAAAATTGCATTGTTTTCGCAAAACGGCGTCGGCGGTAATAATCAAGGGCGGCAAGCCGTATGATATGGCGAACAAGACGTTCGGAGGATATATGAAGAAGAGAATTTTTGCAGTCGCGCTGTGTCTCGCCGTGTTGGCGGCGTTCGTCGTCCTCGCATCGGCGTGCGAAGAGCAAAAGACCACGCAGCAGATCTTGGAAGAAAAGGTCAGCAGCCGGCAGACCGCGCTCTATACCGGGCAGACGGACAACGCCTATGTCACAATAGGAACGCTCGACCGCGAAAAGGTGTTGGTCGCCGACGGAGAGGTGGGCGAAATGGAGAGCAGTACTACGGTGATCGCAACGCTGCCCGAACTGCCGGACGGGTCGACGTTCACCTATGTATTGACGGGGAGCGGCGGCAAGGCGGAAGGAGCGTTGGCGCCGGGAGTGATCGGAGCAAAGCTGATTGCCAAGATAAGCGACGTTTCCGCTCTCGGAACGCTGACCGAGCTGACGGTGACCGATTCCGCCTCCCCCGACGAGCCGTACGTGTTTGAATTGACGAATGAAATGAGCGGAGCGATCGCGCCGGCGGACGCGCTCGTCAGGGCATACGAACACTTCAAGACCGAGGTCGATGCCGAACTCGCTTCCGAGGACGGGATGCAAAGGGAGATATACGTCCGTTTTGTCAACGGCAAGACCGACCGCGACAGCGATTACTATTGGTACGTGTCCTTTGTCGCGGACAGAGGCGAGGACATGAGCGTGCTTCTCGACCCCGTCAGCGGCGAAGTGGTGACAAGCAGAATACGCCCTTAACAGACACGGGTACAAAAAATCATAAATACTAAAACATAAAACGCCGCCGCGGCGTTTTGCCGCGGCGTATTCGTCAATTCTGTTTGCGCTGTCTGTTCGCCTTTTGCCCGGCGTGCTTTTGCAGCTTGCGCTTCATATTGGCTCTGTTCTTTTTTTCGATATTGGACAGACTCCCGAAAAGTCCCGCGATAATCTTGAACAGTCCGCGCATACGGCGTTTGTTGCCCCACAGCAGCAGTCCGTCGACGAGGCGGCTGTCTATGATGCCGCTCGAGATGCCGACCAGCGCGCGCAGAGGCATTCCCTGCATGCCCTGAGTGAGGATGAGCATCGTCGTCATGTCGGCGTTGGGTACCTGCGACCTAATCAGTGACGGCGCGGCTTTGAGGATGAGCTTGCCCAAAAGACAGCAGCCGAATTCGCCCAAAGTGGTATTGTCGTCAAACTCGCCGCGCTTGCTCGGCAGATTGGGAGGAATTGGCCTGTCGTACAGCGCGCGGAATTGATCTTCCGGGATATCTTCGGCGTCCGCGACCGAATAGTAGACGGGGCATTCGGCGCGGCGCGCGTCGACGGGCTGAGTCTCGCCGAAGGTAAACCTGCGCTTTGCCGAGAGACGGATGTCGCGCGACGATGCGCCGATCAGGATCTCGTATTCGCCGTCGCTCCGTTGCCAACCGCCATGCGCGGCGTTGTAGAACGCAAACGTGCGGTCGTCGAACGGAAGTTCTACAGACCGGCTCTCGCCCGGGGAGAGGAATATCTTGGCAAAGCCCTTCAATTCTTTGTCCGCCTTGAAGATGACGGGGGTGAGGTCGCGGATATACATCTGCGCGACCTCGGCTCCTGCGACATTGCCCGTGTTGGTCACCTTGAACGTCGCCTTGCCGTCGTCGACAACAAGATCGGAGTAGGCGAACGTGGTATAGCTCAAACCGTGCCCGAACGGGAACGCGACCGCCTTTTTGGCGCTGTCGAAATAGCGGTAGCCGACAAAGATGCTCTCGCGGTATTCCACGTTTTTGGGACCCATCGGGAAGTACGCCGCGTTGATGTTGTCTTCAAGTTTGAACGGATATGTTTCGGCGAGTTTGCCCGACGGATTTACCGCGCCGGTCAAAATGTCGACCACCGCTTCGCCGCACGCTTCGCCGGGCAGGTAGGCGTTGACTAGCGTTCCCACCCTGTCAAGCCACGGCATCTCCACCGGAGATCCGCCGAACAGCACGACGACGAGCGGTTTGCCCGTATCGGCAAGTTTGGTCACGAGGTCGTCGTGGGATGGCGGCAGCGTCATATGCGTGCGGTCGTAGCCTTCGCTCTCGTAAGTGTCGGTCAGACCTATGCAGCACACGATCGTGCCGTCAAAGTCTTTGGCGAGGTCGAGCGCGGCTTTTTCGAGAGCGGCGTCTCTGCCGTCGCCGTCCAGGGAGTAGCCCTCGGCATAGACGTAATCCGCGCCTGCGGCGTCCAGAGCTTCGCGCACGGACACCAGCTTGTAGGGATTGATGCGGCTTGATCCCGCGCCCTGATAGCGGCTGTGTTCCGCAAGTTTGCCCACGACGAGCAGTTTGTTCTCTTTGCCGAGAGGCAAAATGCCGTCGTCGTTTTTGAGCAATATGATCGAGCCGTCGGCAGCGCGGCGCGCAAGGGCGTGCGCGCTTTCGTAATCCGCTTTGAACGGCTTGCGATTTTTCGTACAGGTGTCGAGCGTGCGCAGTATTCTTGCTACGGCGACGTCTAATTCCTTTTCGGTCAAAGCGCCGTTTTTGATTGCGGCAAGGATGCGGCGGTCGTTTTTGTTGCCGCTTGTCGGCATCTCCAGATCCATGCCCGCCTTGATGCCGGCGACGCGGTCGTTTGTCGCGTTCCAATCGCTGACGACCATGCCGTCGTAGCCCCACTCCTTGCGCAGCAATGTGTCGAGCAGCCACGAGTTGTCCGTGGCGTATGTGCCGTTGATACGATTGTACGACGCCATCACCGTGCGTGGCTTGCCGCGCTTGACGCACTCCTCAAAAGCGGAGAGATAGATCTCGCGCAGAGCGCGCTCGTCGACGACGCTGTTGATCGTCATGCGCAGATATTCGTTGTTGTTGACGGCGAAGTGTTTGAGCGAAGTACCCACGCCCGTCGACTCGACGCCGTCGATATAGGCGGCGCCCATCTTGCCGGCAAGGAACGGGTCTTCGGAAAAATATTCGAAATTGCGCCCGCAGAGAGGGGAGCGTTTGATGTTGATACCGGGACCGAGAAGAATGTCGATCTGCTGGTCGAGACATTGATGACCGAGAGCGACGCCTATCTCACGGACGAGAGCGGGATCCCACGAGCTTGCCATATTGACTGCGGGAGGGAACGCCGTCGCGGGAAAAGACATCTTCATGCCGAGGTTGTCGTCGTCCTCGTTCTCTTTGCGTAAGCCGTGGGGACCGTCGGACATGACGAACGAGCCGATCCCGAGACGGGATATCGGTTTCGTCGTCCAAAAATCCATGCCGCTGCAAATCGCGGCTTTTTCGCGTAAGGTCATTGCCGAAATCAAATCGTCGATCTGTCGTTGAGTCATGACGGTGTTTCTCCGTTGGCGTGTTGTCAAAGATATGATATCATCATTCCGTTCAAAAGACAAGCCTAAAAACAAAGTTGTCGCACTTTGGATCGTTTCGCGGGAGCAAACGGACGAAATGAGCGTATGTGGGCATAAAATGCGCGACGATATGCTTGACTTTGTGCGCGCAAAAGCTATAAAATTAGAAAAAGCGCAAGGAGATTATCATGGCAAAAATCGTAAAAGAAGGTCTCACTTTCGACGACGTGCTGCTCATTCCTTCCTATTCGGAAGTGTTGCCGTACCAAGTCGATCTTTCCACGCAGCTCACCGACAAGATCAAGCTCAACATCCCGCTTCTCAGCGCCTCGATGGATACGGTCACCGAATACGAATTGGCGATTGCGATCGCACGCGAGGGCGGCATCGGCATCATCCACAAAAATATGTCGATCGAAGAGCAGGCTCAGCATGTCGACAAGGTCAAACGCAGCGAAAACGGCGTCATCACCAACCCCTTCCATCTCAGCCCCGACCATACTCTTGCGGACGCGGAGGAGTTGATGCGCAAGTTCCGCATCAGCGGCGTTCCCGTCACCGAAGGAGACAAATTGGTAGGCATAATCACCAACCGCGATCTGCGTTTCGAGACGGATATGACAAAGACGATCGGCGAGTGCATGACCAAGGACAATCTCGTCACCGCGCCCGTCGGCACGACGCTCGAACAGGCTCAGGAGATTCTCGGCAGACACCGCATCGAAAAGCTGCCTCTCGTTGACAAGGATTTCAATCTCAAAGGACTTATCACGATCAAAGATATCGAAAAGGCGATCAAATACCCCAACAGCGCGAAAGACGCCAACGGCAGACTGCTTGCAGGCGCGGCGGTCGGCGTCACGGCTGACGTTCTCGACCGCGTAGCGGCTCTCGTCGAAGCCAAGGTCGACGTCATAGTGATCGACACCGCTCACGGTCATTCAAAAGGAGTGCTTGACACCGTTTCCAAGATCAAAGCGGCATATCCCGGCGTCACTTACATCGTCGGAAACGTTGCTACCGCCGAGGGTACAAAGGCGTTGTTCGACCACGGCGCGGACGTCGTCAAGGTCGGCATCGGTCCCGGGTCCATCTGCACTACGCGCATTATCGCAGGCATAGGCGTGCCGCAGATCACCGCGATCATGGACTGCGCCGAGGCAGCGGACAAGCTGGGCAAGCGCATCATCGCCGACGGCGGCATCAAATATTCGGGCGACATCGTCAAGGCTCTCGGAGCGGGCGCAAGCGCGTGCATGATCGGCAGCCTGTTTGCCGGCACCGAGGAGACTCCGGGCGACATCGAGATCTTCCAGGGAAGGAGCTTCAAGGTGTACAGAGGCATGGGCTCGCTGGGCGCGATGAATGCGGGCAGCAAGGACAGGTATTTCCAAGCGGGCGCGAAGAAACTCGTCCCCGAGGGCGTCGAGGGCAGAGTTCCCTTCAGAGGCGCGCTGTCCGACGTGGTGTTCCAGCTCATGGGCGGTCTGCGCAGCGGCATGGGATATTGCGGCATGAAGGACATCGACACTTTGCGCAAGAACGCCAAGTTCATCAAGATCAGCGGCGCGGCGCTCGTGGAAAGCCATCCGCACGACATCTCGATCACCAAAGAAGCCCCCAACTATTCGACAAAGGGCTGATTTTTGCCAAGGACGAAGGACCGCTTTTCGGGCGGTCCTTTTTTGACGGAAAATTTAGGCGTCCGCAGTATTTTCGGGCGGGGGAGCGGGAGTTTTTCCCGCTGTCTTTTTGAAGAACAGAGCGAGCAAAACGATAGCTATGGCGGCGGCGGTGTAGTCGGCGATCGGCGTAGCCATCGCTATTCCGACGGCGGGATAGGCGGCGTCGAGGACGAACATCAGCGGTATGTCCAAGCCGCCTTTGCGCAATACCGACAGCAGCAGCGCGCGGAACTTTTTTCCCGTCGCCTGGAACACCGTGACCGCAATAAATCCGACGGACGCGGACAGCACCGCCCAACATATTATCCTTAAAAAGCGCGTGCCGTAGGCGACGGTCTCGTCGCTGTCTATGAACGCGCGTATGAGCTGTTCGGTGAAAGACAGAGAGATCGTCAGACATATCAGAGCGAAGCCGAATGTACACACCGCCATGAACATCGCCGACCTGCGCATACGGCGGCGGTCGCCCGACGCGTAGTTGTAGCCGATCAGCGGCAGCGCGCCCTGGGTTATCCCCTGGGTGATCGCAAACGACGCCATATTGACGCGCTTTGCGACTCCTATGCCGGCGATCGCTGCATCGCCGTACGCCGCCATCAGATAGTTAACAACCAGATTGGAACAGGTCGTCATCAGCGACATCAGGCACGCGGGCAGACCTATCGACATCACTCCGCCCGCAGTCTTGCGCGTGAAAGCCGCTTTGAGCGGTCTTAATGCGACTATGCCGCGCATTTTCAGCACGAGTATGACGAAGTATAGCGCGGAGACGCAATTTGAGACGAGCGTCGCAAGCGCCGCGCCGGTAACGCCCATCCCGAATCCTTCGTCAAAGACGAACAGCGGATCGAGCGCGACGTTTAGCAGCCCGCCGAGCGACAGCCCTATGCCCGCGTGTACAGCCTTGCCCTCGGCGCGAACGAGGTGGGCTAGTACCGACGACGCCACTGTCGGGATCGCGCCGGCGACGACTGTGTAGACAAGGTAATCGACGGCATAATCCAGCCGCATCCCGTCCGCGCCGAACGCGGTCAGCAGCGGCTTGCGGAACACTCCGAAGATCAGCGACAGCGCCGCTGCGACGCCGATTCCGCCCCATATCGCAAACGACGAAGCCCGGCGCGCGCCGTCCGTATCGCCCGCTCCGAGAGCGCGCGACATCACGGATGCGCCGCCTATCCCGAACAGATTGGCAGTCGCGGTCAAAAGCATATATATCGGCAGACACAGCGTGACGGCGGCGACCATCGTCTCGTCGCCGAGACGTCCGACGAAAAAGGTGTCGGCGAGATTGTAGATTATCGTGATGAGTTGGCTGACGATCGTGGGCAGTACGAGAGAAGCGACGGCTTTGGGTACCGGCGCCTTTTCGAAGATATACCGCTCTTTTTCGGTCAGCTGCCCCTGCATAGTTACAGTATAGTACCGTGCGGACGGATTTGTCAATATCGAATACCTAGCGCAAAAAAAAGAGACCGATGTTGCAATGCGCGCGATTTGCTGATATAATATAGACGTAAAGATTCGGGAGGATTTATGGACGTAAAAGAAGCGATCGCGGCAAGATACAGTTGCCGCGCCTACAAGCCGGACGATGTCGACGACGCATTGATACGCGACTGTCTGCAATGCGCGTTGCTCGCGCCGTCCGCTTGCAACAAACAACCATGGAAGTTTTATGTCGTCAAGGGCGGCAAAAAGGCGGAGATCGCAAAACACACGCAGCTGTTCGGCGCCAACGGGTTCACCGATTCCGCACCCGCGCTGATCGTCGTCACCGCCAAGCCGTCGCTCGTTGACAAAGCGGCGGACAAGATCAAAGATCAGGACTTTTCCGCCAACGACCTCGGGTTCGCGGTCGGACACCTCTGTCTGCGCGCGACGGAGCTGGGATTGGGTACGTGCATCATAGGCTGGCTGCAGGCGAACAAGATAGCAAAGCTGCTGCCGCTGACGGCGGGCGAAAAGGTGAGGCTCATCGTCTCGATAGGATATCCGGCGGATCAGCCTCGTCCGAAAAAGCGCAGATCCGAGGATGAAAAGATAGTTTTCGGAGAGCGATCATGAGCGGCAATCAAAAGAGATTCAAAACGGGCAAGACAAGGGCGTTTTGCATAGCGATGCTCCTCATCGTAGGTTTTGTCGCCGGCATCCCCATGATTGTGTTCGGCGCGGTCGACGGCATCACCGCGCTCCTCGTCATAGGCATCATCCTCACCGTACTCGGATTTTACGGCGCGCCCGTCGCGTGGGTGCAATATTCAAATCAAAGTATGCACGGCGCGGTGCTTGCGGCAATAGAGGACGAGGGGTTGGGGTCGGTTTCGGCGATCGCCGCACACCTGGGCAAAAACGAGAAAAATATTCGTGCCGGTGTCGATTATCTTATCTCTCACGGCTGTCTGAAAGGCTATGTGCTGGACGCGGAAGGAGGCATCTCCCGCTCCGCTCCGAAACAGGGAGACTACATCGATCTGGGCAAGTGTCCCAACTGCAACGCGTCGCTCGTATTGAGAGAGGGCGAGATCGGGTGTCCTTATTGCGGAACGGTGGTGCGATCGAAAGACAAGTGAAAGTTTGCCGAACAGTCTGTTTGCGAACGGTTATAATGGCAACTCGGATACATTGATGTGATATCGCAGAAAAGGCTATTATGTTCATTGCGGCGGGCGCGGCGCTATGTTCGGCTTGCACAATGGTGACCGCTTGTGAGGCGTTTAAGACCGTGATCAAGCTCAACGGCGCAAAAGATCCGATCGATCCCGAAAAGAAAAAAGCTCTGTTCAAAGGCGAGAGGATAGATTGACGTTGTCTGCGAAAAGCCCCCTTCGGGGCGCATTTTTTTGCAAAAAATGCGCGGATTAAATTGGTATTTCATAAATATTAAAAAAATATTGCAAGATCGCAAATTGCTATTGAAAATGCGCGCGCGATATGATATCATTTTATCTAAGGTATGGCGCGGAGGCGCAAAGGAGCAAGTATGAGGATATTGGTTGTCGAGGACGACGAAAAGTTGTCCAAGATCTTGGCGGTCGCCCTTTCGGGACTTGGCGACGTCGACATCGCGCTGTCGGGCGAAAAGGCGTTGCAGGATGTGGAAAAGACCTATTACGATCTGATCATTTTGGATCTCATGCTCGGAAAGCTGTCGGGTATAGAGGTGCTGCGAGAGATCAGACGCGTGCATTTGATGCCCATCATCATTTTGTCCGCGCTGTCCGACATCGACAAAAAGATAGACTGCTTCCGCGAGGGCGCGGACGACTATATCACCAAGCCGTTCGCAAGAGAAGAACTCATCGTCCGCTGCGAGGCGGCGCTGAGACGCGTGGGCGGCAACTTCCGCAGCACGATATATACGTTCGGCAGGATGGAGGTCAATTATGCTCAGAAGATGATGACCGTGGACGGCAATTACGTGCCGATGAACCGCAAGACGTACGACGTCCTCGAACTGCTCGTGCGCAACAAAGAGGTGATTATGACCAAACAGCAGATCTTCGACCGCATTTGGGGTTACTATTCGCAGACGGGCACGCAGGTCATCGAGATAAACGTGTTCAGACTGCGCAAAATACTCATGGAATTCGGGCTGGACAAGCATCTCAAAACGATCAAGTCGATCGGCTATATGTGGACGGAAAAAGAATGAAGCTCGACAGGGAGACAAGGCGCAGATTGATCGTGTTCGCACTGCTGGAAGTGGCGGTGTTGGTCATCGTGTTCGGCGCGCTGTTCGCCGGATATGCCGCTCATACGCGCGACAGCCGCGAGCGCGCGGCAAAGACGCTTGCCGAGGGCTATACGGCGAGGCTGTCGGCGTTGTCTTACGACGATCTCAAAGACGGCGCGGGTCCCGTAGAGTCGGGATGTTTCTATGCGGTCTACGCATTGCGCGGCGACGGCGAGTACGAGATGAATACGCCGTACGCGCTGCTTGAGAAGCTCAATCCCGGCATAGGAGGCGTACTAGATACGGTCGAAATGCAGACGATCCCGATAGACGGAGGCGACGAATATGCCTTTTTGACCTATACAACAAAGTTGGAGTCTTCTTCGGAGACGCGCTATCTGAAAATATTCATCCCGTCCGCGCTCGCCGACGAGATGCTTTCGAGCGCCGGAACGGCTGCCGTACCGTTCGTCGTCGGCTTTGCGCTGCTTGCGATAGTCTCTGCGTTTGCGATGGGCTATATCCAGGTGCGTCCGCTGCTCATCAGTTACGGCAAGCAAAAGGCGTTCGTCAACGATATGTCGCACGAGATACGCACGCCGCTTGCGATCATCCGCGGCAATCTCGACAACGTACTCGCCGGCGACGGTGTGGACGACGTCGCGCGCGAAAGCCTCAAAGAATGCGTGGGAGAGGTGGAGTATATGACCGATATCGCGTCGGGACTGCTCAACATCGTCCGCGCGGGCAACCGCAATGTCGGTAAGGACGGCAATGTCGGGGATACGGTATCGTCGGTGGTCGACATGTACGCCGATCTCGCCAATATGGACGACAAGGCGTTGATCGCACGCATAGACAGCACTCAACTTTCGCTCGACCGAGACAAGATCAAGCAGCTTCTCGGCATACTTTTGGACAATGCGGTCAAATATACCCGTCCGGGAGACCGCATCAACGTCAAACTCAAAAATACGACTAAGGGAGGATGCGCGCTGGTCGTCTCCGACACGGGCATAGGCATCCCCAAGGGCGACGAGGAGAAGATATTCGACCGCTTCTACCGCGCCGAAAACGTCGGTGAGATCCAGGGCACGGGGCTTGGACTTGCGATCGCTAAGGCCATCGTCGAAAGCCTCGGCGGGACGATACGCGCGAGGGCGAACTCGCCCTCGGGACTTGAGATCACGGTCGAGTTTTCGAGGCGGTGAGATGAGGGCGGGATCGCGTGTTTTGATGATCGCTGCCGTCGCGCTGATGTGTGCGGCGTGCCTGCTTGCGGCAGCATGCGAGGATGACGCGCTCATCTCCCCAAAGCCGATGAGCGACTATGTCGCCGAAGTCTCAGACGCTATCGGCGCGGCGATCGGAAACGGCGTCGAGAACGGCGTACTCGGCGTGCGTTTGGAAGGAGATCTTAATGCCGCAGATCAAAGCTATCACGTCGACGCGGGGCTTAGTTGGAATGTCGACGCTCCGTCCGGGAGCGCGATGTCGTTCGAGGTGACGCACGGCGGCGAGTCCGTGATCGATATTTACGCGGACGGCTCCGACCTCTATGCGGACATCGATCTCGACAGCGCGCCGTGGCTCAACGGCAAGGTCAAATATGTCAACGTCGACATCTTCGGATATTTTTCCGAAGTCTTGGACGGAGATGATCCGGGCGACATACTGTGCGCCCTCGGCAACGCGGCTTTCGACGGCGTCGACGTCAATGCGAATAAGACGGTCTATTCGTTTGAATTGCGCAAGGACGCGCTCGCGCGCATCGTCGATATAGTCGGCGAAGAATTCGCCGCTCTCGGCGAGGCGGAAAGCGGCGTGGTCGGAGAGTTATTCGGACTGCAACGGGAAGCCGAAGTTTCCGGCTCGATCGAGATACGCGTCGAGAACGGAATATGCACGCGGATATCGGGCGTCGATCTGATTTCGGGAGAGGATGTGCTCGCGTTTTCGTTCGCGTTTGAGACCGGCGGAGACGTAGCGTCCGAAGTCGCCGCGTCGGTGCCCGCGGACGCTTTAACCTATCGCGTGTCCAAACTCATCGACGCATATGTCGCGGACGACGTGACGTTGCTGTCCTCTGCCGGAGCGGTCGCCGAATACGATTACGAACTCAACGCAAATTTGGATTCGGCAGTTCTCGCGCTCGGCGGATACGACTTCGCCGCGCTCGACGACGACAACTTCTTCCATTTGAGAGTGGAACATATATGCGACGCTACCTGCGGCTCGTATTGCGCCGCAAAGACGCGCGAGGGCAGCGGCGCCGTATTCGAGATCGCATTCTCGCCCGAGGCGTTCGGCACGCACAATGTCTACGTCAATGTCGACGTGCGCTATATGATAGGTTCAGACTTTATCGACGACAACGCCGGCTTTATCGCAACGTCGCTGTCCGATTATGCAATGATCGTGCTGACGCCGGACGGCTTTGACGGCGCGGCGCGGCTTGCGACGCTGATCATGCGCATCTGTTCGGGCGCGGAGGCTGAGGTCTCCGTGAGCGTAGACGACATCTTGGCGGCGTTCGGCGCGCAAGGCGATTTGGCGAAGCGGCTCAAAGAGGCGTTCTTTACGGGAGGATATTCCGAGGTCGAAGAGATGAGATTCGGCGGCACGGACGGCGACGCGATCCAATCCATGGATTATGACATAGAAAAGCAATTTGTTTGGGTCGTCGACGACGAGTCCGCTCAACTCAAAGAATATGAAGAATTGTTCGGTATGTCCTCCGGCTCGGAAGCGGCGATGTCGTGGACGTTCGAGCCAAAAGCACAGCTTGACGACAAGTCGTCGCTTTCAAATATCTATAACGAGGGGGCATATCTGATCCACGGAGCGTCCGGCGGCGAATATGTGCCGATGAGCGCGACCGAAGCAAAGTCGGACGAGTTATATCTCAAAATGGACTATGTCGACACGGACGGCGACCTTCATCGGGACAGCCTTGCGCGCATAGTGGCGATAGAAGGGTTGGACGCGTCGTCGACCGAGATCCAAAACGTCGTATTCAAAGTGCAATATCCCAATATGTTCGAGGGTTCTTTGCTCGGCTCGCTGTTTGACGGCGCGTCCGAGATGTTTGTCTGCTCTGTCGAGGGGGCGGTCAAGCTGACGCCCGAGGCGGAGGACGGATTCAAACTCTCGACGCATACGGACAAACTGTACCGTCTTGTCACGGGCAGCAGGACGGCGCCCGAATTTTTGATCGCGACCGCGACGATAAAGTATCAAAACGGCGCCGTCAAGACGATAACGGTCGAGGGTAGCTCGCAGTCCGTACTCAAACATGACTCTTTGTTTTTACCGACGACGTACAGCGTAGTCGATTGGAACTTGATCGCGGTGCGGTTTTCCGTTGCAGGCAGGACAAAGGATCTCGCGGTGGCGATCGAAGCGCCGACGCGGGCGGAATTCGACATCAAAGAAGAGGCGATCCCTCAAATAGAGACGGGATCGACGATGTACATGGCGAGTCTTACCAACCGTGTGCGGATGTATGCGTATTACGGCAACGAGAAAGTAGACGTCGAGTTGACCGCGCGCGACTTTTATATCAACAATATGTCGGTCGCCGAAAGCACCGCAGAGTGGAAGACGGAGATCACAGATACAGATTCATACACCGCGCAGATAGTATTCTTGCGTTCCAACGCGTACTCGGTGACGGTCAAAAAAATGTCGTATGTAAGCAAACCGTTCAAACTGTCGGTGCTGCCGGCGCAGGAGATGGAAGTGCGCTACGGCTTGACCGATATCACCGGCAGCGCCGATGTCAATGAGGGAAAGAGCGTGAGATTTTCGTCGTCGATCGTCAACACCCGCCACGGCGTGTCGGACGGCGCGTCCTACGCGTTGGCGGTCGAAGTCAAAGACAAGTCGGGAAACGATGTGACTGCGGAAGTCATAGACGCGCTGACGCTGAACGGCGTGCAATGCGAGGGAGGCAGAGGGGAGACTACGCTCGAGGAAATATTAAAAAATCCTGTGCCCGTGTCGATCACAGCCACTTTCGATACGCCCGGGACATATGAGATAACACTGTATCTGCAAAAGGCGGGGAGCGTCTCGGGGACGTCCGTCTCCTTGCACGTTACTGTGAAAAACGGAGGATGACATGCTCAACATTCAATCGCCCTTGAAGCAAAAACCCAAAAAGGGAGCGCTCGCCGTCGGGATGAAGATCGGTTTTTTCACCGTGTTCGGATTGCTCGGCTGGACGGTCGCGCTGCCCTTGATCGGGGCAAAGATCGTCAACGACGCGGTGTTCGGAAAGCGGGTCACGCCAACGCGTATTTCGCTGACTTACGACGACTTTAAGGCGGATACCGACAGGCAGAAGATGACTTTCAAGTCGGGCAAAAACACTCTCGTCGGCTATCGTTACACCCGCAAGGACGGCGAAAGGGGCAAGGCGCTCGTGATCGTCAGCCACGGGATCGGCTGCAATATGGACAGCTATCTCAACCGCACGGCTTGGTTTGTAAAGCGGGGCTACGACGTGTTTACGTTCGACATGACGGGCACGTGTCTCAGCGAGGGCAAGGGCTTGAAGGGCTTGATGCAGTCCAAGGTCGATCTGCACAACGCGATCGAGTTTTGCAAGACGCGCGACGAATTCAAAGACATGCCCATACTCGTCTACGGACACAGCTGGTCGGGCTTTGCCGCGGCGAATATGCTCAATTACGGTCACAAGGAGCTGACCGCGGTCGCTACGCTCAGCGGGTTCAACGACACATGGGGCATCATGCGTCCGCACGCGGAGAGATACGTAGGCAAATTGGGCGTGATGCTCAAACCGTGGAACAGGCTGCTCGAAAAGATAATGTTCGGCAAGGACGCGGACGGCGACGGCGTCAGCGGTATCAACGCCTACGGCGGACCGGTATTGATCGCGCACAGCGTGGACGATCCCACAGTGCCGATCGAAAGTTCCGTCTATGTCCGGCGTGACGAGATCGATAACGCCGAGGTCGAGTACATTCTCTATCGGGACAGGGGACACACGCTGTCCCGCCCCGTCGCCGCCGAAGCGAAGATAAACGAGGCGTACAACGCCCATCGCGCCGAGCCCAAGCTCGACTCCAAGGGCGTCAACATTTTTCAATACAACGTCGACGCGCACTATCGTTTTTCTGACAAGGAGACTGTCTTTGCGACAGACGAGGAGTTCATGAACGCGGTCGACGAATTCTTCACCCGCGCGCTCGAGCGCAGGGCGGCTCAAACGAAGGAGGAGAAGAATGCTTAACAGAAGCAGCGGAGTTTTGCTCAATATTTCGTCGCTGCCGTCGGCGTACGGCATCGGCGGTTTCGGAGACGAGACGGAAAAGTTCGCCGACTTTTTGCTCGAAAGCGGCTTTCACTATTGGCAGATCCTGCCCGTCACCACGATAGGCGCCGGATGGTCGCCCTATTCGGGGGCGAGCGCGTTTGCGGGCAATTTTTTGTATGTCGATCCCGACAGGCTCGTCCGCGACGGGTTGGTGTCGCGCGAGGACGCGGACAAGTGCCGTTATTCCGATCCGTATGCGGTAGACTATGCGTTCTGCCGCGAAGCAAAGAGGATGATATTGCGCAAGGCGTTTGTGAATTTTCGCGGAAGAGAGGCGCTCGACAAATTCGAGAGCGGGCACAAGTGGCTGCCCGACTACGCGCTTTTCATGGCGATCAAAGACGCCCACGACGGCAAGCCGTGGTGGCAGTGGGAGGACAGATACAAGTTTGCGTCACGCGGCGACCGCAAAGCGTTGCGCGCCGAGTTTTCCGAAGAATACCGCTACTATGTATTCGAGCAATACGTGTTTGACAGGCAGTGGCGCGAAGCGCGAGATATGCTCGCTCGCAAAAATGTGCGCGTCATAGGCGATATGCCCATGTATGTAAGCCTGGACAGTTCGGACGTGTGGGGAGATCCGTCGCTGTTTAAGTTGGACGAAGATCTCGCTCCTGCCGAGGTTGCCGGCGTTCCGCCCGACTATTTCAGCAAGGACGGACAATTGTGGGGCAATCCGCTCTACAATTACTCGCATATGCGCGCAGACGGATTCAAATGGTGGCTGTCGCGCATTGACAGGATGATGGAATTGTATGATGTTTTGCGCATCGATCACTTCCGTGCGTTCAGCGCGTTTTGGGCGGTCGACGCAAACGCGAAGACCGCCAAGGAAGGGAAGTGGCGCAAGGGCGTCGGCAAAGAGCTTTTCCCCAAAGTGTTCAAAAAATATCCGCGCGAGAGATTTATCGCCGAAGATCTCGGCATCATCGACGACGACGTCAACGAGCTGCTCGCCTATACGGGATTGCCGTGTATGCGCGTTATGCAATTCGGTTTCGAGGACGGAGACAGCATACATTTGCCGCACAATTTCAGCCGTAATTGCGTGGGCTACACCGCGACCCACGACAACAACACGACGTTGGGCTGGATGTTTTCGCTACCCGAAAACATTCTCGATTATATGCTCCGTTACATAGAGTGCGACCGCGCATATTGGGGCGGCGGAGGGTATGACTGCAAACCGACCAAATTGTTCATACGCAGATTGATCTCGAGTTGCTGTCGTCTTGCGATCGTTCCTTTCCAAGACCTTTGCGGATACGGCGCCGACTGCAGGATGAACACCCCGGGCGTCGCAGACGGCAATTGGACGTTCCGCGCGACAGAGGACGCGATGCGCAGTATCGACAAGGGATATTTCAGTTACATCAACGGGCTGTACGGGCGTTACCGCGTATGATATTGTTTGCGTACGACGGCAAAGCGGAGCGCGGCGCATTGCTCGCCGAGATAGACAAAGCGCTCGCTTCAAGAGGTATGTTGCCGCTCGGACAAGTGCGGCACGACGACAAGGGCGCGCCGGTTTGCGACAACTATTTTATATCGATAACACACACGGACGTCAAAATTATTGTTGCGGTTTCGCGCGTTCCCGTAGGCGTCGATATTGAGAGGAGCGATCGCAGACCACCGCGCGGAGTGCCCGACATGGCGAGCTGGACGGCATACGAGGCGCATTGCAAATCGCACGGCGAGGGGATACGCGTCTCCGACATTCGCAGCGGGCTGCCGAGGATACGGGCGCGCCGTTTCGACATTTTCGGCGGGTATACGCTTGCCGTTGCGGGAGGCGACGACGACTGCGAGACGGTAATGCTGCCAAAGCGTTGACATAACGTCGCGCGAGTAGTACAATATCTTCGATACAAAGCCGCAGCAGCGGCACAAGGAGGAATATATGGTTCTCGACGAACTCAAAAAGATCATATCCGAAAAGCTGGGCGTTGATGAGGCGGATCTCACCGCCGATACCAATCTCACCGATGACATCCACGCCGATTCGCTCGACAAAGTGGAGTTCATCATGCAGGTAGAGGAGACCTACGGCATCACGATTGACGACGAGGCGGCAATCAACTTCCGCACGATCGGCGACGTCGCCGAATATATCGAAACGCACAAATAAGAGCGTCGATACCGCGCGGGACGGGTTTCTCCCGCCCCGCTTTGCTATGCATATGCATCCGTAGCGCAATTGGATAGAGCGTCGCCCTCCGACGGCGAAGGCTGTGGGTTCAAGTCCCGCCGGGTGCACCATGACAACGCTCGCCTATCGGCAGCGGGCAAAAAAGAGAAGTCATGCGGCTTCTCTTTTCTTTTTGCCCGCTTCGTTTTTGCTCGCTTTTATCACGGTGCGCCAACGCTTCGGCGGACGTTGCGGCTGTTCGTTCGGGGAGTGTATATGTTTGTTTGCGGGGGCGGTAAAATGCGGACGAGATATCATGCGCGCGTCAAAAAATCATGGTTGCCAAGAGTGAAGATACGTGATATCATATTAGATAGGAGAAAATTATGAAAAAGGCATTCAAGATCGCAGGTATAACATTGTTGTCGCTCTTTGCGGCGCTCGTCCTCGTCGTGCTCGGCTATGTCATCTATGTTGCGGCGGAATACGATCGCATCGAGGACAATTTGCAATTGACCGTCGATAAGGGCGCGACCGCCGAGGCGGCTCAAACGGGCATTGAGTACGACATTGTCACTTACAACATCGGTTTCGGCGCATATTCGCCCGAATTTTCCTTCTTTTTGGACAGCGGAGAGATGAACGACGGCACAGTTGTCACCGGCAAATACGGCAAAGGGCTCAGCAAAGACATCGTGCAAAACGACGTCGATG
>CALWKU010000034.1 GCA_944381345.1 uncultured Christensenellaceae bacterium | reverse complement strand
ACGATGGTGATGAACATCATGACCGCAGAGATGCTGTCGCGCATTTCGGACAGACTTGAAAATGTCCCCAAGTCTCAGCTCGACAAGGAGATCTTGACCATCGTCAAGGAGTTGTACCAAAAGCATTCGCGCATCATCTTCAACGGCAACAATTACAGCCGCGAGTGGCTCAAAGAGGCTAAGAGACGCGGGCTGGACAGCGCGGACAACGCGGTCGACGCTTACGAGGCGCTCAACGCAAAGAAGAATATGGAAGCGTTCCAAAAACACGGCATTCTGTCGATCAAGGAGATGGAGAGCCGCCGCGCGATCTACATCGACAACTATGTCAAGTCCGCCAACATCGAAGCGGAGACCGCATTGATGATGGCGCGCAGACAGATCTTGCCGGCGGTACTCAAATGGCAGTACAAGCTAGCGAAGCAAGTGGAGGAACTCGGCGATATAGATCCCAAGTTCGACAGAACGTCGCGCAGGATGCTTGCCGAGGTTACGACGCTCGTCGACTCGTTGGACGAGGACATAGCCGCGCTTAATTCCGCAAAAGAGGGCGCGCTGGCGGCGGCGGATCCGCGAAAGCAGGCGATCCTTTTCCGCGACCGCGTGTTGCCGGCGATGGCGAAGCTGCGCGAGACCGCAGACGAGTTGGAGACCGTCTGCCCCAAGGACGTATGGCCCTTCCCTACCTATGCGGACATATTGTTCTACGAGTAATATTTCGATCGACAAAAGAGGCGAATAAAATATGAAAAAGATGACTTCGGACGAGCTCCGCGAGAGCTATCTCAAATTCTTCGAGAGCAAGGGACACAAAATCATTCCGTCCGCTTCGCTCATTCCCGAAAACGACCCGTCGGTGCTGTTCACGACCGCGGGTATGCATCCGCTCGTGCCCTATCTGTTGGGACAAAAGCATCCCGCAGGCAGACGTCTTTGCGACGTGCAGAAATGCGTGCGCACCGGCGATATCGACGAGGTCGGCGACGCGACGCACCTCACGTTTTTCGAAATGCTCGGCAATTGGTCGCTCGGCGACTACTTCAAAGAGGAGTCGATAGGGTTCAGTTTCGAGTTCTTGACCAAAGTCCTCGAGATCCCCGTCGAAAAGATCGCGGTCACCGTTTTTGCCGGCGACGAGGATTGTCCGCGCGACACATTCGCCGCAGACGTATGGGAAAAGCACGGCATCCCCAAGGAGCGCATCTTCTATCTGCCCAAAGCAAACAATTGGTGGTACGCCGGACCGACAGGCCCTTGCGGCAGCGATACCGAGATATTCATCGACACAGGCAAGAAGCCGTGCTGCCCGAACTGCTCGCCCGCAGACGACTGCGGCAAATGGGTGGAGATCTGGAACAACGTGTTCATGGAGTTCAACCGTACCGCGGACGGCAAGTTTGAACCGCTCAAACAAAAGAACGTCGACACCGGCATGGGCTTGGAGCGCACCGTCTGTATGATCAACGGGCTGTCCAGCGCATACGATACCGATCTGTTCGCGGGCGCGATCGCAAAGATTTCCGAGTTGTCGGGCAAAAAATACGGCGAGGACGAGGAGACGACGAGGGCGATCCGCATCATCGCCGACCACATCCGCACCGCTACTTTTATGATAGGCGACGAGCGCGGCGTTGTGCCGAGCAACGTCGATCAGGGTTATGTGCTGAGGAGGCTTATCCGCAGGGCGGTCAGGTTCGCGCGTCAGATAGGCTGCGATCCCGCGCGTCTCGTCGACATCGCAAAAATATATATCGAACAATATAAGAAGATATATCCCGAACTCGGCGTCAATTCGGGCAGGATCGTAGACGAACTCGCAAAAGAGGAGGAGCGTTTTTCAAAGACGCTCGAAAACGGACTCAAAGAGATAGAAAAGGTTCTCAAATACGTTCAAGGCGATACGCTCAACGGCAAGACGGCGTTCAGACTGTACGACACCTACGGTTTCCCCATCGAGATGACCGTCGAGATATGCAGGGAGAAGTGGTACGGCGTCGATATGGACGGCTACAAAAAGGCGTTTGAAGAACATCAGCAAAAGTCGCACGCCGGCGCCGAGCAAAAGTTCAAGGGCGGGCTAGCGGACAGTTCCGAGATGACCACATATCTGCACACTGCGACCCACATTCTGCTCGCTACGCTCAAGAAGGTACTCGGCAGGGAAGATATCCAGCAAAAGGGCAGCAACATCACACCCGAGAGACTGCGCTTTGATTTCAACTTTGAAAGACCTTTGACCGACGAGGAGAAGAAGGCGGTCGAGGACGGCGTAAACGACGCGATCAAGCGCGACCTGCCCGTAACCTGCGAGGAGATGACCGTCGAAGAGGCGCGCCGTCAAAACGCGGTCGGCGTATTCGGCAGCCGTTACGGGGAGATCGTCAAGGTCTATACCATAGGCGACGTCGACAAGGAGATCTGCGGCGGACCGCACGCCGAACATACCGGACAACTCGGCAAATTCAGGATCGTAAAAGAGCAGTCTTCCTCGGCAGGAATCCGCAGGATAAAAGCTGTACTCGAACCGTCGGCGTAATTCGGCGGGGAGAGATCCGACAAAGACAGGCAAAGACGCGTTTGGGCTGTCGGCATAGATCGTTGCTTTTACGAGGACAAGTCAGCCGAAGATTGCGGTTTTCGGCATAGCTTCTCCGCTTAGTTTTGATTCACTTCACGAGGTATTCGCGTTCTGCGAATACCTCGTTCGTTCATAGGCGCACGCGAAGAGCTATGCCTTGCGCAGCAAGAGCAGATTTACATTTCATCGGCAGACATCAAACGCTTGTTCCGTTGCCGGCTTTGAGCGAAAACGCGCAAAAATATGCCGGCAGCTGCAAAGCCCGGTTTGCGTTTCATCCGACAGATCTGCCGCAGCGCGCCGCAAAGCAAAACCGATCCGACGCGCCGACGACAGCTGAACGGAAACCGTTGCCTTTTTCCGAACTTGCGCCGCCTGTAAAGTGGATAATTATATCGAAAGGATACAACACGTAAGACAGCCGCGGCGTTACAATGTTTTCAGCTGAACGCATTGCAGATAAAAAACGAAAAGATGTCTTGACAAAAAGAATGTAACAATTTTTGAGATTTTGCAACGATCCAGCGGCAAAAACGCGCCGAGGTAGCGCGCTTCCGTCATGTTTTTTTACGGCAACAACACTTCGCGTTTGCGCGACGGCGTTTCACGTATCCGTCAAACGGGCGCATACATTTCACGTTTGCGAAACGTTAAGTTTTCGGGTATCAAGAAAAAATAAAAACCAAGAGACTAAAAGCGAAGAAACTGACGATTACATCTCGCCCGACCGCGCTCGGGAGAGATACGATATCGCGTCGAGCCGACGCTTATGCAAAGCAGATAAACATAACACGAAGCAAAAGCGACGATTAGCGAAAAGAGCGGCTCATCTCAACCGTGCCGCCTTCACGAGGCGAAACCCGAAAACAGCGAGTATGAGAAACGGGCATATCCGAGATTCGGATATGCCCGTTGCGATTCGAAGCGTTTATTTTCCGGCTCCGCTAAAAGAAAGTTATTCAAATTCAAGTTTATTGACCTTGCACGGTACAGGGCAGGGGTAGTCGCCGGTGAAGCACGCCTTGCAGAAGGACAACTTGCTGTCGGGCGCCATTTGGTCGACGCTGTCGAGGTCGAGGAAACCGAGCGAATCCGCGCCGATTTTGCGGGTGAGTTCCTCGTGGGTATATTTGACGGCTGCGAGCTGATCCTGGTCGGGGATGTCTGTGCCGAAGAAACAGGGGTAGAGGAACTTGGGGCTTGCGATGCGCACGTGAACTTCGGTCGCGCCGGCGTGTTTGAGCATCTTTATGATGTTGGCGGTCGTCGTGCCGCGAACGATGGAGTCGTCGATCATCACGACGCGCTTGCCCTCTACGTTGGCTTTGAGTACGTTGAGTTTGAGGGCGACGCTGCGTTCGCGCATTGCCTGCGACGGCTGAATGAACGTTCTGCCGATATATCTGTTTTTGATGAGACCGACGCCGTAGGGGATGCCGCTCTCGATCGAATAGCCGATCGCGCCGGCAAGGCCGCTGTCGGGCACGCCGATGACGACGTCAGCGTCGACGGGGTGCTGCTTGGCGAGCAGTTTGCCCGCATTGACGCGCGCTTCATTGACGGACTGACCGTCGATCACGCTGTCGGGACGGGCGAAGTAGACATGCTCGAAAATGCACAGCGCGGGGGTCTGATCGCAATAGTCCTCGATCGAGAACTCGTCGTCGGGGGTGACAACGCGGATCTCGCCGGGCTTGATGTCGCGGTCGAGCTCTGCGCCGACGGCGTCGAGCGCGCACGTCTCGCTGGCAAAGACGACAGTCTTGCCTATCCTGCCCATGCAGAGGGGACGTATGCCGTGCGGGTCGCGTACCGCGATCAGCTTGCGCGGGCTCATGATGAGCAACGAGAAAGAACCGGTCAGCATCGGGACGACCTCCTTGACCGCTTCTTCGATTGATCCGGTGTGGATGCGCGCCTTGGCTATCAGATAGGCGATGACCTCGCTGTCGTTGGTGGAGTGGAATATCGCGCCCTGTTCGGACAACTGCTTGCGCAGTTCGGGCGCGTTGCATATGTTGCCGTTGTGGGCTATAGTCAGAGAGCCTTTGTAGTATCTCGCGTTGAGAGGCTGGGCGTTCTCGACGGTGTTGCTGCCGGTGGTCGAATACCTGACGTGTCCGACCGCGATGTCGCCGTCCTTGGTGATCATCGGCGAGTTGTTGAACACGTCGCTGAGCAAGCCGAGATCCTTTTTGAGTTCGACGTCGCCGCCCACGTTGATCGCAATACCCGCCGCTTCCTGACCGCGGTGCTGCAGTGCGAACAGACCGAAATAGACGAGATTGCCGAGCTGTTTGATGCCCGCCTTGTTGTAGACGCCGAAGACGCCGCATTCTTCTTTGATGCAAGACATAGTCATCCTCCGAAAAAAGAATACAGTCATTATAGCACAAAGAGGCGTCGATGTCATTTGTTTTGCACGGGTTTGAGCGCGCGAAAAACAA
>CALWKU010000033.1 GCA_944381345.1 uncultured Christensenellaceae bacterium | reverse complement strand
TCATAAGATCGAGCGAACTCGATCACAATAAGGCAACTTGCGTTGCGATCGGCAGTGGACCCGGCTGTCCGTATGGCCTTATCCTTGCGGGAGGTCCGAATATTTGCATGGATACTCTGTGATATCTCATGTAACACTATTGTAACCAATAAAAACCCATAAGTCAACCATATCGAACAAAAAACGCGCGCGCGTTTTCGCGTCTTGACCGCAACGGGAAAACGCCCGTGAGCGAGATTGCGAACGCCGTACGAAGTGCGTTCCGCAAACGATTTTCTGCGCGGGCGCGATTTTTCTTTTTTTTCGGCGCGGTTTGTGCTATCATAATAGCAAACAAGCGAGGTCTTATGGAAAAAGTAAGAACGAGATTCGCCCCCTCCCCCACGGGCTTTATGCACATCGGCAACCTGCGTACCTGCCTGTACGCCTATCTGTATGCCAAAAAACACGGCGGCACATTCGTGCTGCGCATCGAGGACACAGACCGCGAACGCTATGTCGAGGGCGCGGTCGACGTCATCTACCGCACGCTTGAGACCGCCGGGATTTCCCACGACGAAGGTCCCGACAAAGACGGCGGTTTCGGCCCCTATATCCAGAGCGAACGCAAGCCGCTCTATCTCGAATATGCGAAAAAACTTGTCGAAACGGGCGGCGCATACTATTGCTTTTGCTCCAAAGAACGCCTTGCGTCCCTCGGCGGTGAAAACGGCGTACACAAGTACGACAAGCACTGCCTGTCTCTGTCCGAGGAAGAAGTCGAGGCGCGCCTAGCCGCGGGAGAGCCGTACGTCATCCGCCAAAACGTTCCCGCCGAGGGGGTCAGCGAATACGACGACATGGTCTTCGGACACATCGCGGTGCCCAACGCCGACATGGAGGACAACATCCTGATCAAGTCGGACGGCATGCCGACTTACAACTTCGCCAACGTCGTCGACGACCACCTGATGAAGATAAATTACGTCATCCGCGGCATGGAGTATCTGTCCTCGACGCCCAAGTACAATCTGCTGTACGATTCGTTCGGCTGGGAGCGCCCGCACTATATGCACCTGCCGCCCATCATGAAGGACGCGCAGCGCAAGCTGTCAAAGCGCTACGGCGACGCCAACTTCGAGGACTTCCTCGCCAAGGGCTACCTGCCCGAAGCGGTCGTCAATTATATCGCGCTGCTCGGCTGGAGCCCCAAAAACGACCGCGAAAAGCTGAGCATGGACGAGCTGGTCGAGCTGTTCGACGTCGACGGCATCTCCAAGTCTCCGTCTATATTCGACGAGGCGAAGATGCGCTGGCTCAACGGCGAATACATCAAGGAGATGACCCCCGAAAAGTTTGTCGAGAGAGCGCGCGGTTTTTTGGACAAGAGCGCGGTCGCAGGCAAGTACGACTATCTCAAAATCGCCAAGCTGCTCATCCCCCGCGTAGAGATCCTGTCCGAGATCCCCGAAAAGGTCGAGTGTCTGCGCTCGTTCGGCAAATTTGACCCGACGATGTTCGAACACAAAAAGATGAAGATTACCATGCCGCTTGCGCTCGAAGCGCTGCAAAAGTGCGCCGAACTGCTTCCCTCCGTCGACGAGTGGACGGACGAGTCGCTCAAAGCCGCGCTCAACGCGCTCGCCGAAAGGGAGGGCAAAAAGACGGGGCAGATCTATCTTCCCCTCCGCCTCGCAATCACCGGCGTGGCGACCACCCCCGGCGGAGCGACCGAAATGGCGGAATTGCTGGGCAAGGAAGAGAGCCTCAAACGGCTCGACTTCTCCGTCGCGCTACTCAAAGAGGCGCTTTCATGATCAACGTCGTCTTGGTCAATCCCGAGATTCCCAACAACACCGGCAACATCGTCCGCACCTGCGCGGCGACCGGCGCGGTTCTGCACGTCATCGAGCCGTGCGGATTCAGCTGGGAGGACAAATATCTCAAACGCAGCGGATTGGATTATTGGGAGATCTCCGACGTGCGCCGCTACCCGGATATGCACGCTTTCCTCACCTCGAATTTCGGCGAAAAAGCGTCGAACACGGGCGACGTACCCAACGACCTTAAAGCGACGAAAACAAACACGGGCACGCAATTTTTGTACGCTTCCACAAAATCTGAACACACGCATTGCGAAACGTCTTACGACACAGATTGCTACGTCTTTTTCGGAAGAGAGACAAAAGGGCTGCCCGAAGATATCCTCCACGAAAATTACGACGACTGCATTCGCATCCCGATGCGCGCGGGCGCCCGCTCGCTCAACCTCGCCAACAGCGTGGCTATCATCGTCTACGAGTATCTGCGCCAACACGAGTTCAAGGGGTTGAAGGACAAGGGCAAGCTGACGCAATACGACGTTTGATCCGCCGCCCGACGGGCAGAGGAGTTTTTCCCTTTTGTATAAACTCTTTTTGTTAAAACGTTACGCTTGAAAGTATAATTCACCCAAACAAAAATGCGGTCCCCGAAACGGGGACCGCGCTCTTTTTTCGGTCTCAGACTTTCTTGTCGACCTTGTAGCTTGTGTGCAGCAGTTTGTGCGCCTTTGCGCTGTTGGGGAAACCGAAGTAGTCGTCATATATGACGTTCATCACCGGCGAATCGGACGAACGGCGCAGTTTGTTGGTCGCGTCCGACGCGTAGAGAGCCTTTGCCCTCGCCTCTTTGAGTTCGGTGGAATTGCGGACGCTGTCCGAAAGCGTCGGCTGTCCGCCGCCGTTGACGCAGCCGCCCGGGCAAGCCATGATTTCGATAAAATCGTACTTCTTCTCGCCCGACTTGATCTGTTCGATGATCTTGCGCGCGTTGGAAAGCCCCGACGCGACCGCGACTTTGATCGGATGTCCGGCGACGAGATAGGTCGCCTCCTTGATGGGATCCGCGCCGCGCACGCTAAAGAAATCCAACACCTCGAAACTTCCGTCGAGCATATGCGCCGCCGCCCTTAAAGCCGCCTCCATGACGCCGCCCGTCGCGCCGAATATCGCGCCGCCGCCCGTCGCCAACGCGAACGGATTGTCGAACTCTTCGTCGGGAAGTTCGGTAAACTTGATGCCGGCGGTCTTGATCATGCGCGCAAGCTCTCGGGTCGTCAACGCCGCGTCAACGTCGCCGTTCATCTCCTCTCGCGTGCATTCATACTTCTTCGCCGTGCAGGGGATGATGCTGACCACATAGAGGTTTTTGGGATCGATACCGTTCTTTTCGCACCAATAGCTTTTGAGCAGCGCGCCGAACATCTGCTGGGGCGACTTGCACGTGGAAAGGTGGGGGATCATCTCGGGATAGGTCTGTTCGACAAACTTGATCCAGCCCGGACAGCACGACGTGAACATGGGCAGAGGCTTACCCGTCTTGATGCGGTTGATAAGCTCGCTCGCCTCCTCCATGATCGTGAGGTCGGCGGTGACGTCCATGTTGAATACGGCGTCCGGACCCAGCCTGCGGATCGCCGCGACCATCTTGCCCTCGACGTTGGCGCCGACGGGCATATCGAACGCCTCGCCCAACGTCGCTCTGATGGACGGCACGGTGAAAAACACGACCTTTTTGGACGGATCGGAAAGCGCCGCCCACACGTCGCCCGTCGTTGTCCTTTCGGAAAGAGCTCCGACCGGGCAGGCGACGATGCATTGCCCGCAGCCCACGCACGGCGACTCCGCCAAAGGTCTGTCGAACGCGCTGCCGATGTGGACGTGAAAGCCTCTGCCGATAGGTCCTATCGCGTTGACGCTCTGCTTTCGGCAGGCGGCGACGCAGCGCATACAGTTGATGCACTTGTCGTTGTCGCGCACGACGTACGGCGTCGACATATCGATTGGCAGAACGAAGTCCTCGCCCTTGAATCTGTCCTCGTCGACATAGTAGCCGAGAGACAGCTTTTGAAGTTCGCAATTGTGGTTGCGCTCGCAGGACAGACACTTCTTTTTGTGCTTGCTGAGTATAAGCTCGAGCGTCAGCTTGCGCGAACGGCGGCACTTCTCGGTGTTGGTGCGCACCTCCATACCCTCCGCGACAGGATAGACGCACGCCGCGACAAGCCCCCTCGCGCCCGTCGCCTCGACGACGCACATACGGCATGAACCGACGCAGCTTACGTCTTTGAGATAGCACAGCGTCGGGATCTCGATGTGAGCCTTGCGCGCCGCCTGCAATATCGTCGTCCCCTCGGGAACGGTGACCGCTATGCCGTTGATCTTGAGATTGATCATTTTCTGATTTGCGCTTTCCATACCGTCACCTCCTCTCGATCGCGCCGAACTTGCAGTTGCTCTCGCACAGTCCGCACTTGACGCACTTCGTCCTGTCGATCACATGCGGCTGTTTGACCGAGCCGCTGATCGCCTTGACCGGGCAGTTGCGCGCGCACAACGTGCAGCCGCGGCACTTGTCGGGATCGATGTAGTAGCTCATCAACGCTTTGCAGACCTTTGCTTTGCACTCCTTGCGCAAGATGTGATCCTCGTACTCGTCGCGAAAATAACGCATCGTCGACAACACCGGGTTTGGCGCCGACTGACCGAGCGCGCACAGCGACGATTGTTTCATGTGATTTGCAAGCTCCTCTATCTTGTCGAGATCTTCCGGCTCGCCCTTGCCCTCGGTGATCTTGGTCAAAAGCTGCAACAGCCTCTTTGTGCCTATGCGGCAGGGCGTACACTTGCCGCACGACTCGTCGGCGGTAAATTCGAGATAAAACTTGGAAATGTCGACCATACACGAATCCTCGTCCAGGATGATCATACCGCCGCTTCCCATCATCGAGCCAATTGCGATCAGGCTGTCGTAGTCGATCGGAGTGTCGATGCACGACGCGGGGATGCAGCCCCCGGACGGACCGCCCGTCTGCGCCGCCTTGAATTTTTTGCCGCCCGGAATGCCGCCGCCGATCTCCTCGACGATCTCGCGCAAAGTCGTACCCATAGGTACTTCGACAAGACCGACGTTGGTGATCTTGCCGCCCAGAGCGAACACCTTTGTGCCGGAGGACGACTCGGTACCTATCGACGAGAACCACGCCGCGCCGTTCATGATGATCGGGTTGACGTTTGCCCATGTCTCGACGTTGTTGAGGATGGTCGGCTTGCCGAAAAGCCCCTTGACCGCCGGTAATGGCGGACGGGGACGCGGCTCGCCTCTGTGTCCCTCTATACTGGTCATCAAAGCGGTCTTCTCGCCGCAGACGAACGCGCCCGCGCCGAGTCTTATCTCTATGTCGAAATCAAACCCGCTGCCCAAGATGTTCTTGCCCAAAAGACCGTATTCCCGCGCCTGATCGATCGCAATGTTAAGCCTTTCGACCGCGACCGGATACTCCGCGCGCACATATATGTAACCGTAATGCGAGCCTATCGCGTAGCCCGCGATCGCCATCGCCTCCAACACGCAGTGCGGATCGCCTTCTAGCACCGATCTGTCCATAAACGCGCCCGGGTCGCCCTCGTCGGCGTTGCAGCACACGTATTTGACGTCGCCCTGAGACGCCTTTGCGAACGACCACTTGCGCCCCGTCGGGAAACCCGCGCCGCCTCTGCCCCGCAAGCCGGACGCCAACATCTCGCTGATAACGTCGTCCGGCGTCATAGTAGTCAGCGCCTTTTCGAGCGCCGCATAGTCGCCGGCTGCAATCGCCTCGGTGATGTCCTCGGGCGCTATCACGCCGCAGTTACGCAGCGCGATGCGCATTTGCTTTTTGTAAAACGGCGTCTCCGCAAACGGGATGATATCGCCGCTTTCGGTCACCGTACCCGCATAAAGCAGCTCCTTGACGATGCTGCCGCCCTTGACGAGATGCTGCCTGACGACCGTCTCGGCATGTTCGGGCGTCATCTGCGAATAGAACGCGCCCTCGGGATAGACGATCATGATCGGCCCCAAAGAACAAAGCCCGAAGCAGCCCGTCTTGACGACAAGCACGTCGTCAAGCCCGAGTTCCGCCAACGTCTGCTCGAGCCTCTCGATGACCTTCATCGAATGCGACGAAGTGCATCCCGTACCGCCGCAGACGAGTACCTGCTTGCGGTAACCCGTCTTTTTTGCCAGCTTTTCGCCCTCCTCTTTGACGAGGCGGCGCACCGCGATCAGATCCTTTTTGGACGCGCGGATATTGTCGAGTTCTTTGATCGTCATGTCACGCCTCCCTGTATTTGGCGATGATCGCCTTGACCTTGCCCGGTTCGAGCTTGCCGTAGACTTCGTCGTCGATCATCATGACCGGCGCGAGTCCGCACGCCCCGACACAGCGGCAGCTGTCGATCGAGAACAAACCGTCCTCGGTGCATTCGCCGCACTTGATGCCCAGTTCTTTTTCGACCGCTTCGAGGATCTTGTCCGACCCTTTGACGTAGCACGCGGTGCCGAGGCAAACGCTGATGCGGTGTTTGCCCTTGGGCGTCAGCGAAAACTGGGAATAAAAAGTAGCTACCCCGTAGACCTCGGACAGCGAAACGCCCATGCCTTCGGCGATGAACGTCTGTACCTCGATCGGGAGATAGCCGTAAATGCCCTGCGCGCGCTGCAAGACGTGAACCAAGCTGCCCGGGATGTGCTTTGACTCCTCAATGACGGCTTGAAGCTCCGCTTTCTGCGCGGCGGTGCCGTGGAAAGTCGATTTCTTTTCGCTCATAGTCTCCTCACCTAAAAAACGCGCCCCGAAAGGCTCGTTTAATATTTAACAATGTTATTATAACATACGCGCGCGACCATATCAACAGCTTTTTGCAACAATTTGAAAAAGTTGCGGCGGCGCAAACACGCGACAAAAATGCGCCACAAGAAACGGGACGCAAACCGAAACGACAGGCTTTTCTTTCCGTCCGAAAAACGCAAAACAGGTCGCAAATTATATTATCACAAAGTCGCCAGGCGTGACGAATATAAAGCTGACGATCGCAAAGATCACCGCCAACACTACCTGATGCAGGACATATACCCACAGCGCGATCTTGCCCCAAAAGGAGAATGGCTTGTACCAATCGTATTTGCCCAACCACGGCAGCAGCGATCGCCGCTTGGGATATAGCGCGGGCGCGGCAGCCGCGCCGACAAGCATATATCCCGCAGTCGGAAACACCGGATAGTAGTCCGCCGAAACCACTTCCGCGGCGGAGTCCGGAACGGCGCCCTTCATCCAATGAGCGAGCCAAAAGAAGGAGTCGTCGTCGGCAAACGCGTTGGGATCAAGCTCGTACGCCTGCATAAAGCCGTAGTCGATGAAGATGATCGCAAGCCCCAGCACGAGACAGACAAGCGCGGTCTTGTGCTTGTCGCCGCCGCAGCAGACGTTGACGATCACCCAAACGAGTATGGCGACTGCGAACATATGCAGTATGCCGAACGTGATCGGCGAACCTATCGCCGTAGTGACGACGGTGATGATCCCCGCGAACAGCGCGACCTCCACGCCTCTTTTGAAGTTGTTTTTGGAAAAAGAACAAGAGATGCCGCACAACAGCGCGAACAGCCAAACTACGATGTCCTGCACGGTGTAGCGCAGTTCCGAACGCCAATACTCGCGGGCGCGTTCTATCATCTCGATCAAAAACTCGCTGTCGGTAGCGTTGATCCAAGTGTTGCCGAACTGCAACGCAAGATCGTACATCGCATGGTCGAACACCATCAAAAGCACGCATACTCCGCGCAAAAAATCAAGCTCCCAAATGCGGGAGCGTCTGCCCTTGCGGACGTCGATGCCGAATGTCTTTTCCGCGCCTTGCATACGTCGATTATATCACACGCGCGCGGACAAGTCAAACCGTGCCGGCTATTTGGTGAAAACGTGTACGTCGACCGTCAGCTCGATCTCGCGCAGCACGTCGTCGATGTCGCGGCGTATCGGCGTTCCGTAGCGGCGATACAGCGCTTCGGACAGCCCGAACACGTCGCAGTCCTCGGCCCGGCACGCCTCGAAACACGCGATCACCTGCTCCTCGATCGCGCGCGCTATCTGCGCAACCGCGTCCTCGCCCAACACGCCGACCTGTTTGCCGCCCTCGGAATGCGGCTTTTCGGCGGGACGGCACATCACGGTCACGTCAAGCGTTACGCTCCTTTCCCCTTTTGCCCGAAAGTCGGAATGCATATCCAAGATTATCGCGTCCCCGCGCGTCCCGTCCTCTTTTTCGTAAGGGATGGTGCCGCTGTTGATGCGCTTTGTCGCATATGAAAGCCCCTTGCTCTCCTCTGCGCCCAACCGCAGCGCGTAGCCCTCGCGCGACAACACTACGGTGTCTGTCAGTTCAAGTCTGTACGCGTCGTCGGCGGAGTCGGGCGTGATCGAGCCGTCCTTTTCCTCTATCGCGGTGACGAGCGGCATATAGCACGCGCCGCCCAATGTAAACCAATCAAAGTAATACCTCTGCAGCGTCATCGGGTTTTGCCCCGCCTCGTCGCGGTTGGATTGCAGCATCTCGATCAGGTGATAGCTGACCGCCTCGCCTACCGTCAGCTTGGTTTTGAGCAGTTCGCCCGCATCGGTCGGAGCGGCGACGAGCAGCGCGGTGTCGCGGACGAGATCGGACTTGAAGATGTATTCCAACACATCTCCGGGACCCGCTTTGAGAAAATCGACTCCGAACAATATCACGTCGGTATGGGCGAACGACGCCCTCAGTCCCGAGCCGAGCGACAGGTTTTCGACCGCCTCGGCGACGGTCGCGCCCTTACTTTGAAAGACGGCGAACTTGTCCCCGCCCGACGCGGTGCCTCCGTTTTGCGGGACGACGATCTGCGCGGTCATCGTCAGATCGCCCGGTTTGCCGTCGAACGCGACCCCGACGACGATCGCCCTGTCGAGCAGGTTTATCCCCGACGACAGATTGCCAAGCACCGCAAACAATATAAACAGCAAAGGGATGATCACCCACTTGCGCGCGGATGGTTTGAGTTTCATGCCGCCGCCCTCCGTTTGCGGCGGGACAGCTCCCACGCAGCATAGACAGCCATCGGCACGACGTACTCGGTGACTGCGGCGAGATAGCGCGCGCCGCCGGTAAAAAAGTCGTGCGCAGCGCCGATGTTGCCGACCGCGAGTTTGCAGACCACACCCACGACGACAGCAGCGATCACGGCGACGCCTCCTCTGCGACCGGTGAAATGTCCTATCCCTTCCGCGACTGCGGCGAGCAGCAAAGAGAGCTTGATCGTCGCCATGAGCAGCCAAGCGCTGACGACCGGAAAGTCGAGAGCGCCGAGCAGTTTGGACAGCTTGTTGAACACCGAGAGTTTGGCAAAGGCGAACGACGCATAGGTCGTCCCGCCGCCGAACACGCACGCCAAAGCGATGGTGAAACCTACCGTGAATATCGCTATGAAAGCAAGAGATATCAACACGGGTACGTGTTTTCTGCGAACGTCCACCGCGATCGAACAGAACATCAACGGCGTAAAATCACCAAACCAGAACAGATACTTGTCCCCCGCCGCGGCTACTCCCGCGTCCGGCAATATCGGCAGCACGGCATCCGGGTCGCCGTGAAGATCGGCAAGCAATATGTTGAGTACGACGACTGTGCCGATCAGCCATACAGAGATTTGCGCGACGCGCGCGATGACGTTGTAGCCCTTGTAGGCGATATAGGCGAGCGCGGGTATCAGCCCCGCAAGCACGAGCCGCCAAAGCCCCTCGTCAAACAGCGTGGTCGCCGCATAGGCGACCGTCTCCGAGCAAAACAGCACCGCCTTGAACGCGCTTCCCGTAACCGCGAGCAGTATCGCCGCGTTCTTGACCGCGAGCGGAACGTCGAGCGAGCGAAGTCCTCCGGCGCGCGCTATCTTGTAGACGAACGCGAACGTGGCTATATCGAGCGCGATCATCAGCGCCATCGCCGCCCAAAACTGCCGCCCGCATTCACCCGCGAAATATCGGGGCAGCATCAGCACTTTGAACGTTACCGACGCAATGAACGCAAGCGCGGCGAGTTGAGACGGATATACTCTCGTCGAAGCCTTGACCTCTCCTTTCACTTCATTCTCCTCCTGTTGCGCGTGGGGACGCTGTACGGACGCGTCGTCTGTTCGGTCACGCTGCCCTTGAAAAAGGCGTCCTTCCAATCCGGAGTCAGCGCCGGCGCGAACGGCGCGAGATAGGATGTGCCGAAGTTGCGAAGATCGGCGAGATAGGCTATCAGCGCGACCGCGCCTAGCATCACTCCGAGCAATCCCAGCACGCCCGCGACAGCTACAAACGTCAATCTCAGCACGGACGCGGTGTTCGCCTCGTCGGGCACGCAGTACATCCCTATCGTGGAGACCGAGATGATTAGCACCGTAGGCATGGAAAGCAGCCCCGCCGAGACGGCGATATTGCCCAGGATCAACGCTCCGACTATGGACAGCGCCGTGCCGATATAGCGCGGCATGCGCACACTCGCCTCGCTGAGTATCTCGAACACCGTCAACACAACCAACATCTCCAGGGTCGGCGTCAGCGGTATCCCGTAGACGGAATTCATTATCGTGATCAAAAATTTGAGAGGGAACATCTGATATTGAAATTCCTGCAACGCGACGTACGCCGCCGGCAGAAAGATCGCTATCGCAAGCGCCATGACGCGTATGCACCGCAGCAGCGTAGCTCGGTAACTCTTGATGTAGTAATCCTCGGACGACTGCAGATGCTCGAACATCACGAACGGCACGGTCAACACGACGGGCGAACCGTCAACGACCACCGCGACCCTGCCCTCGAGCAGCTTTGCCATGGCGATATCCGGCTTTTCGGTAGATCCTACCTGCTCGAACAGCGACCTGTTGTCGTCCTCGAGATGCCTTGCGATGTACGCAGCCTCGACGACTCCGTCGATGTCTATCGCTTCTATCTTGCGCCCGACCTCGGCGACGACCTTGGGGTCGGCGACGCCGTCGATATGGACGACGCACACCGCGGTGCCGCTGAGCCTGCCCACCGTCTTGACCGTCATCCTCAGCTTGGGCGTGCGCAGACGGCGGCGCAGCATCGTCATGTTTGTCTTCATGTCCTCTACAAACCCTTCGCGCGGCCCTCTCAGCACATTGCTGACCGGCGGCTCCGCGATCGCTCGAACAGCGTATTTGCGCTCCGAAAAAATATATGCGGACGGCGCGCCGTCGACGAGCAACGCTATGTCCCCCGCTGCGACGATATCCGGAACTTCGCCCGGCTCCGCCTCTTTTATCGGCGTGGTCGGGCGCGTCCTTTCGTTCAAAAACGCTAATATGTCTTGACTTTTTATCTTCTTTCGGCTTGTTTTGAGCGGACGCACGATGTTCAGTTCGAACACCTCTTTGTCGATGATCCCGTCCGCCCACACAAACGCGCACCCGACGCCCATGGCTTTGAACCTCAGTACGATCAGATCCGCCGCGTCCGCGAACTCATTCTTTATCTTTTCGATCTCGCCGTCGAGTTGTATCATACGAATGGTGTGCGCCGAGGCGCAGTTGTTATACGCGCGACGCGATTCGCGCTCTTTCGTCCCATTCTCCTCTTTTGCGCGGCGCGGGCGGCGTTATCATAGAGCTATGAAAAATTCTCCTTCCGCTCGCAGCGATCTCTTGTTTTGTCTGCTGACGATAGTCCCCTTTTTTCTCGCCGCCGAAGCAAAGGTATATGACGGCATGACGGGACTGTCGCTCGGCATATATTCCGCGCTCGTCTTTTGCCGCTGCAACTACTTCCTGATCTCGCCGATGTTTTTGGCAGGCACCGCGCTTTCGGACGCGGGGCTGCAAAACATTCTGTACTGTGCCGCGCCCATACTCCTGTTCGGCGTCGCCAAAGCGATCCACTTCGCCGCCGCGCGCCCTATGGGAATGTTCGCAGCCAACGTCTATGCTATGATAGGGCAGCTGCCTTCGTTCCTGTTTGTATCGGACGCATTCCCGCTCCGGCTCGCGGTCGCGTCGGTCGCCGCCAACCAATTGCTGTGCTATTGCGCTACCGTGATCGGCTATGCTCTGATCGTGCGCGGAGTTCGCAACCGCCTGAGCGCGGACGAAGTCGTCGGCGGCGCGGTCGTCGCAATCGTGCTGTCGCTCGGGCTTTTCCGCGCGGACGTGTTCGGCTTTTCGCCCTACTTCGCGCTTTTGGGCTGGCTCATACTCGCGTCGCTGCACAGTTTTTCGACGCCGGCGGGACTGCTGATCGCGTTCTGCATGGGGATGGGCGGAGCGGTCGCCTCGCTCGACTTCGCGGTCTGCGGCGCGGCGGTAGCGATGTTCGTCGTCGCGTGCGCGTTCCGCAAGCTGCCTTGTTTTTTCCGTTTCGCCGCGATCATGGTCGCCGACTTTCTCGCAGGCACTCTCCTTGGGGCATATCCTTATACGTTGACGCACATTATCTCGCTCGCCGCGGGAGGCGTATGCTTTGTCGCGCTGCCCAAAAAAGTCAGATCCCGCCTTGCGGTCTACATTCCCGAGGACAGGGCGGCAAGCGCGAAACGCATCCTCGCGCACGGCAGAGGAGAGGTGTTCGCGCGACTGACGGGCGTCGCAAAGGTGTTCTTCGAGATGGGCAAGAGTTTCGCTGTCCCCGACGACCGCTCGGAGACGAGTCTGCCGGCGCCGCAACAGATCGCGCAGGACGTGATGCTCAGAGTGTGCGCCCGCTGTCCGTCGCGCGAGTCGTGTCAAAGAGCTCTCGGAAGCGACACGTCGGCTCTGTTCGTCTCCGCCGCGTCGACCGCTCTGTCGGGAGGAGGCGCCGCTCCCGCGGATCTGCCTCCGTTCGTGATCTCGCGCTGCGACCGTACGGACGTGCTTGTCAATGAATGCAACAACGCGGCGGCGCGCCTTGTAAAACGCCGTGAAAATGCGGAAAAATTGGGGCTTGCCCGCCGAGTGATCGCAGAGCAGATGTACGGCGTCGGCAGCATAGTCAGCGCCGTCGCCGACGACGTCAACGACGGCGTTACGGTGGGCGGCGACGAGGACGAGTTGATAGAAAAACTTGGATATCGCAACATCGTCTGCACCGAGGCGGTGACCTATCAGCACGAAGGCTGCGTACACGCGTCGCTGACCGTAAGACGCGCAGACTGCGAAAAGAAACTTTTGGACAAGACCGTTGACGAAGTTTTCGGGCACAGAATGCAGCGCGACGGCGCTCCCCGCCCTGCCGGCGGCGACAGGGTGTCCGTCTCGTTCCGCTCCCGCCCGCGCTACGGCGCGGTTTTCGGCGCGGCGACCGCGCGCAAACAAGGCTCGGACGACAACGGAGACAGCCGCAGCGTCCGCCGCCTCAACGGCGACAAGCTGTTCGTCGCCGTGTGCGACGGCATGGGCAGCGGAGCCGTCGCCGCGCGGCAAAGCGCGTCCACGCTGTCCATGGTGGAAAACTTCTACAACGCAGGCTTTGGCGGAGAGGCTGCGCTCAATATGATCAACCGTATGCTTATGCTCAAAGACAGCGACGACTTTTCTGCGCTCGATCTGTGCGTGTTCGACCTCAACACCGCCGTAGCGCACTTCGTCAAACTGGGCGGCGTGCAGAGTTTCGTAAAGCGCGCGGACAGTGTGGACGTCGTCGAAACGTCCGCCCTCCCCATCGGCATAGTTGAAGAGGCGCGTCCCTACACCGAAAGCCGCATGCTGTCGCCGACCGACAGCGTCGTCATGGTCTCGGACGGCGTCGCGGACGCTCTGGGCGCAGACGGGATAAAACTGATCTTGTCCCGTACGAACACTCTCGCGCCGCAGGATCTGTGCGACGCGCTGCTCGCCAAGGCGACCGAACACGGCGCAAAGGACGATTCTACGGTCGTCGCCGTCCGCCTCTTCGCCGCATAAAAATACCGCCCGAAGGCGGTCAGACCGTAGGCGGTGATCTATCTCGATCACAATTCTTTAAGCTTTTGCCTCAGCGCCCGCTCGGCGGCGAGCGGATCGTCTATGCCCGCGACCGCTTTTTCCATGGGACATATGTCCGTGCCCTCGCGGTTGATTATCGCATCGGCAAAGACGTCCGCAACGGCGCCGACGCCGCAGCGTTCGAGCGTCTGCGCCCCGCCGCGCGACATCACCTGCGCCCATACGCGCTTTGCTCCGAGGCGGAGATAGAGCATTGCCGCCGCCCTGCCGACTATCTTGTCTGCGACGAAATATCCGTCGAGCTTTTCGCCCTCATCCAACCATTGCAGGAGAGGTTTTATCCCCCGCTCCCGCGAAGTCAATAGGCGAGTCCCGTCGCTTGCCGCGACCGTGTATCCGCCCCCTTTGACGAGGGCGGAAAGTTGCGCCATATCATAGGTCATATCGACACAGACTCCTAAAACCGCACGGAAGCGAACTACGTTTCACGCGCCTTTTTTCTTGTCCGCGAGCAGCGCTGCGCGCAGCGCGATCACGACGGCGGGCACGACTGCGGCTTGGAGCGTCATGCCGAGCAATCCGCTTTGGATCTGCGACCACACGGCGGCTGCGGTCAACGACGATACTCCCTCGAAGATCACAGCAAGCGCGAGGAAGGTCAGCCTGCCCGCGATCTGAGCGAGCAGCACCGCGGGGAACGCCGTCCACGCGTTGCGGACAATCGACCCCGAAAACGCTCCGCTCACGGCGGCGAACACCGCGAGTTCGGCGATCATATACGGCAGTCTCGCCGCCGCGGGCATCGGGCTGCCCAAAGCCGAGGTGATCGCAAAGCCGACGACGGGCGCAAGTATGCCTGCGCCCAGCCCCCACTTAAATCCGAGCAGACAGCCGCCCAGCAAAACGGGCGCATACATCGGCAGCCACTTCATGCCGCCGGAAGCGCCGGCGACGAGATGCACGAGTTGCGGCAGCGCGACCGCAAGCGCGATCACGAGCGCAGCAACCGCCGCCTTGACGGAGATCCTGACCCCCGTCCTTGCGTTCTTTCTTTCCAATACGATATCGATCAACATATTTTCTCCTTGTCTGCTTTACGCCTGCAAACGGGCGGAAAAATCCTTCATCATTTCGGATATCTTGATTCCTTGGGGACAAACTCTTTCGCAGCTGCGGCAGCCTATGCACGCACTCGGCCACTTGTCTTCGGAAAGCGCACCGAGCGCCATCGGCGCGATGAATCCGTCGTCGCCGGTGAAGCGGTGTTCGTTGTACAGCTTGATCAGTTCGGGGATGTCGAGGTGTTTGGGACAATGACTCGTGCAATAGCGGCACGCGGTGCATGGCAGCGACGACGCGGCTATCATCTCGTCGGCGATCTTTTGCAAAGCGTCAAGTTCCTCCCTCCCGAGAGGTCTGTCCTCGGCGAACGTTGCGACGTTGCCTTTGACCTGATCGAGATCGGACATGCCCGACAAGATCATCGTCACGTCGGGGAGCGTCTGCAAAAAGCGGAATGCCCAAGACGCGATCGTCTCGTCGGGACGAAGCGCGCGCAACGCGTCCTCGTCCTTTTTGTCCAAATGAACTAGTCTGCCTCCGCGCAGCGGCTCCATCACCCAAACGGGGATGCCGTGTTTGCGCATAAGCTCCATCTTTGCCTTTGCGTCCTGGAAAGTCCAATCCAGCCAATTGATCTGCAATTGACAAAATTCCATGTCCTTGCCGAACCTGTCGAGGAATCGCTCTATCACATCGATGCTGCCGTGCGCCGAAAAGCCGAGATGCCTGATCCGCCCAATGTCGCGCTGCGCGGTCAGATAGGCGTGGGTGTGATACTTGTCCTCGTCAAGATAGGCGTCGATGTTGAGTTCGCAGACGTTGTGGAACAGATAAAAGTCAAAGTAGTCCGTGCGGCACTTTTGCAATTGCCTTTCAAAGATCTGCTCCGCCTTGCCCATGTTGGACAGATCGTAGCCGGGGAACTTGCTCGCCAAAAAGTAGCTTTCGCGCGGATAGGCGCTCAGCAGTTTGCCGACGACGTTTTCCGACTCGCCGTCGTGATAGCCCCACGCCGTGTCGAAGTAATTTACGCCGCGGGCGATCGCGTAATCGAACATCTCCTTAGTCCGCTCTTCGTCTATGTCGGAATACGCTTCGCCCCTGACGGGCAGACGCATCGTCCCGAACCCGAGCGCGGACAGTTTTTGTCCTCGGAAGTTCCTGTATATCATATTTCCTCCTCGGCGCATCGCGCCCTTATACTTTTATTATAAGTGCGCTCACCTAAACTGTCAAATATCTGTTTTTTATAGCTTATTATGCTCAAACGGAATGATGCGGCTTTTACTATGCCGAATATCCCGCCCTTTCGGACGGGAATTTGAAAATACCTTTTATCCGGGCGGATTTGCGCCGCGATCGTTCCGCAGTCCCGTCCGCGTTTGGGGATTGCGTTTTTCCGCCGACGTTGTCACATCAGCAATTCGCCGTCGTCGCCGTCGATGACTTGCATCACCTCTTGCTCCTGTCCCGTCTCGGCGTCGACATAGACGAAATATTTGTCGCCGTCGCAGACTCCGTACACCTCGTAACACAATCTCTCTTTGCCGCCGCCGGTCGGGATGACGGCAAGGCGCACGTTTTTTATCTCGAAGTCGGAGTTGTAAGCGGCGCGAGCCTCCTCTTCCGTGATCTCGACCGTATAGTCGACCTCGTCGTCGCGCTCGTGGTTATAGATATATTGCAGCGCCTCGAAACCTATCACCTTGCCCGTCTGCAATGACACTTTTAGTTTGATCATGTCGGGATAAAACACAACGCCGTCGCGCTCGTAGCACAGGTTGACGAACAGCTCGCTGTCGGACACGGTACTCCACACCGCGTTCATCCCGTCGTAGCCGTGGTCGCGGCAATAGCGTTCGGCGACCGCTAAGCCCTCGTCCTTTGAGAACGTCGGCATCACCATCTCTTCATAGACGTCGAACATCACCAGACGCCCGCCCTGTTTGCTGATCTGCACGCTGCCCGATTTGCCGTCCTTGGTCGTAAAGGCGAACATATAGCTGTCGAACCACCCGTTCACTTCGGCGGAAAACGCGACGTCGATCACCTCGTATTCGTTCAAATACTCCTTTGCCTTTGCCGCCGCCTGCGCCTCGGTCACCTCGTCGCCGTCGAGAGCATGAGGCTCGGGATCGTCCAACCCGTCGCTGAACGGACCGTCGTATATAAGCGACGGATATCGGATTGCGCTGTCCTCTACGCCGGAGACTATGTCAAGGAAAGGGTCGTCTTCGCCGACCGCCTCTACAAAGTAGTAGCCGTCCTCGCGCATATTGTCGCTCATCGCATTGAGCCTCCTGCCCAATTCGAGCGCGGCGTCGTGCAGCTCGTCAAGAGACTCGCGGTCGGCGTCCGTCAGCGGCTGATCGAGATCTATCTTTTTGACGATATATTTTGCAAAGTCCTGCAATTGATTGCAAAACTTGATCGTCGGTTCCAATTGATAATCCCCTTGCGCGAGCGCATTCAAACTCTGTCCTGCAAGTTCGGCGTTGATAGCGGTGTCGAGCATCAATTCCGACTGCATCGCGCCCGTTGAGACGACCTTCATCTTGGACAGATCCGTCTCTATGTCAAGCATACTGTCCAACAGCTTGAAGTACGCCGCGCGGTAAGAATTTTCGGCTGCGACGCGGGCGTCGTCCTCCTTGGCGACATATATCCCCAGCATCACGGCAAGCGCTGTCGCAGCGATCGCAAGCAACGCGCATATCACCGAAACGATGACAAATTTTTTCCTGCTCGTGTTTGTATTTCCCATTTTTACCTCACTTGGCAAAGTTGTGGTTGCCTATCGACAGCATCACCGGGCGCGACCATATCCACGCGCTCGTCGCGGTCGCGGGATTGTAGTAGTACAGACATCCGTTGGTCGGATCCCAACCGTTCATTGCGTCTCGCGCCGCTTTGTAGGCGGTATCGTTAGGCTCCAGATTGATCTGCCCGTCCGCAACGGCGGTGAACGCATACGGCTGATAGATGACGCCCGCGATCGTGTTGGGGAAGCTGCTGCTTTTGACGCGGTTAAGCACGACCGCGCCGATCGCCACCTGACCGATGTACGGCTCTCCTCTCGCCTCGGCATAAATGCACTTGGCAAGCAGATAGACGTCGGACGACGAATACGAACTGTTGCCGCTCGATCCGCTCGACAAACTCATCCCGAGCGCAGCCGCCGTCTTTGCTCCGACGATGCCGTCGACGACAAGCCCGTTGCGCTGTTGAAAGCGCTTGACCGCCGCAAGCGTGTTTGAGCCGAATATGCCGTCCACCGCGCCCGCGTCATAGCCCCAATTGTTGAGCTTGGTCTGTAACGTGCGCACCTGCGCACCGCTCGAACCCACTTTGAGTACTGCGGCGCTCTGCTCGCCTTCGTCCGCGCTCAGCGGCACATACACCGCGGCGGCGACGAGTACGACCGCAAAAGCGGCGCAAGCGACCACTATCCTCGAAATCGCAATTCTCTTTGCCTGTGTCATCACTTTTCTCCCAAAAGGCGCTCAAGCCCGAACATCGCTCCGCCGGGCCGCGACTGCGCCGCCAACTTCGTCGAGCCGTCCACAGTCACGGTAACAAGACCGCCTTTGACCTCGACCGCGACTTCGCCCTTGCGACCGCAGCGGCGCAGCGCGTCCTCGCATGCCGCCTTTATGTATTCTTCGCTGCCCTCGGCGTCGTCTAGCGGCTCTACCGCATACGCCGCCGCCTCGAAAACCTGCTTCCATTCGCCGTCGGCATAGACGCGCAATACGACCCCGTCGCTCTCCCCGACTACGTTGACGAGAATGAACGCGGCGACAAGCGCGACTATCACGATGACGACGATCTTTTTCACATCGCGGATTATTGCCGCACAACCGCCTCGATATACTCGCAATCTGAAAGCGTATGCTCCGCCGCAAACAAAAAATACATAGAAAAAGCGAAAAGATGTATTGACTCGCTCCAACACAGGACAACGCGCTCTTTTGGCAACGCCGTGCAAAACAAAAGCGCAAAACAAAAGCTAAAAGAAGTATTGACAAAACTTCTCGTAAAAATGATATAAAAAAAGCGAAAAGACGCCTTGACAAAAAATATGACGAACTAAATCAAGCCCTTTCTTTTGCCCCGTCACAGACGGCGCAAGCCGAAAGGCACGGTCTCCGTCACTACGGCGAACGGACAGTCGCCGAAACGCTGCGACAGGACGCGCTCTGCTTCCTCCCGATCGTCGACGACGGAACAGACGGCGCTGCCGCTGCCCGTCATCACCGCATCCCCGAAGGCACGGCGCATTTCCTCCTTGAGCCGCGCTATGTCGGGACAAAGTTCGATCGCCGGCCTTTCCAACACGTTGTAGCGCGGCGCGGCTTTGTCCAAAACTGCGTCTATGCCCGCTCCGCTGCCGCCGATCTTGTCAAACATACGGTAGACCTCCGCCGTCGAAGCGCCGGTCTGTCTGCGTACGATCGCAAGCGTTATGTTTTTTTGCGGCAACGGCGTCAAAACGTCTCCTCTGCCGCGGGCGCGCATCATGCCTCCCGTCATCATATATACGACGTCGCTGCCTATGCCGCGCGCCGCGTCCTCGGCGTCAGCGCGCGAGATCAGCCCCTCGTCCGCCGCATAGCGCAGCACCGCGCTCGCGTCCGCAGACGAGCCGCCCATTCCCGCGCCGAAAGGTATGCCCTTGACGATGTCGACCGCAAGCGCGACGCCCGAAAGCCTTTCGATCGCCTCGGCGGCGCGATAGGCGGTGTTCTCAGCCCCGCACGGTTTGCCGTCCATGGTCACAGATATCTTCGGAGCGCGCGAAACGGCGAGCGTATCGCATACGCCCACCGTGCAATTGATCATGTCCAACAGGTGATAGCCTTCTTTGTCCGTACCCGTGATGTCGAGCGCGAGATTGAGTTTGGCGTACACCTCCGTTTTTGCAGCCGTTTTGTCCACGGCTGAATTATATCACATTTCGAGCATTCTGTAAACCACGATCTTTTCGCCGCCGCTCGCCGGGAAGTCGACCGAGGGATTGAATCTCTCCACTTCGTCCGCCCGCACGCACAGCCGCTTGGCGAGATCCCACGACGTTTCGCCCTTTTTGGCGCTCACGACTACGATCGCCTCGCCGGCGTCGTCCAACTTTTCCCCCACGCCCGCCTCGGTGACGACGCCTGCTTGCGCGGTGCGCACCACGAGAGCGGAAAATGCGAGCGTCGCGCCCACTTCTATCTCTCTGCCACGCTTGATCTTGGCAAACAGATCGCAACAGCCCGCGTATGCAAGCACGAGATCGCCCTCTTTGACCCTCCTGTCCTCGAGATCCAAAGCATAGGGCAATTCCACTTTGACGGACGCCTTTCCTCCGTCCTCGGCTTCGTAGACGACGCACGCCGTCACCACTCCTTCTGCAACGGCGACACCGTCGCCCGCTTTGACCGCCACGAGGTCGCACTCTGCGGCTTTGGCGCACAATACACGCGCGGCGTCCGCGTCTCCGTCGGCGATCGGGACGCTGCCCGAAATGCGTTCTCGATAAGCGTTCACCCCTACAATTTCGTCAAAATACACACACGGACACGAAAATTCAAGCTTGTGACACGGCGAATAAACGTCGCTGACTATCTCTTCTTCAAACTGTTTGAACACAAAGCCGGTCAGCCCCGCCTTGACCGTCACGGTCATCACGGCGTCATCCTCTTTGCCGCCAATGTTGAGCGCGCTGTCCGTCACGGTCGCCGTGACGAGCGCGACGCAGTTTTCGGGCGTTTCGACTTCTTTTGCAAACGGCAGCGAGAACGCCTTGCGGCATATCTCTCCGTCCGAAAGATAGACGACGTCGGCGCATATCTCTCCGTCGATCGACAGCCCCGTCTCGGTCGCGGTCTGTTTGCATACGACAGCCGCGGCTGTGAAACCTAACACCTTTTGCACGCCGCTGCCGACGGAATACTTTTCTTCCGCGACGACTTCGGAGTCTATATCCGCAACCGTCTCGGCAAGCGACACCGCCCGCCGTTTGTCGCACACACCGTCCGCGCCGTCAAACGCTTCGAGTCGCTGTCCGTCCACCGCTACGGGCGACAGCTCGACTACTATGCGCACGGCGACCGCGCTGCCGCGCACCTCGGTCTCGGTGTCCGCAATCGATGCGCTCACGTTCACCTTTGTCCCCTCGCCAACGCCTTCGTCGGCGAGCAGCTTTGAAAAATCGGTCACATAATCCGCCGAATTTACGCCGTCCTGCGCCTCGTATATCACGTTGACGCCGACTTTGCCGGACACCGCGATCTGTCCTGCGGTCACCGCCGCGCGGATATCGCCGATGTCCGCATTTACGCACAGCAAAGACTTGATCTCGCTTTCGGCACTCACGTTGCACTCCAGCACGAACTGCCCCGATCCGAGTCTCCGAATGCGGTCGAATTGTATCTGTTTGGTTTGCATAGACCACCCTCGCAAGTTTTCTAACTCAAATATATGCGCTTTTTGGCGGGATATGCAATGCGAAGCGGCGCGAATTGTCGGGTATTGGGCAGATAAACAGACTATTCGCCCGTATTGGCAACCCGTCGCGGTTTATCCGCGCGTTGCGTGAATATTGCGTGTTTCAATGTGAATGCCGCCGTAGGCTGTCTCTTTCCGCGCGCTCGTATCATATAGCGTTCTCCAAGCGATATTCTCTGCCGCGTGATCATTATTGACCGCGCAAGTATATTGCGCCCTCGGCGACTCATGCTCCGCGTTGCCCGACCGGTATGGATAAGCCAAGTTCGCCGATTTATCCGTCTCGTTGGACAAATTTATAAAAATTACCGTTTTGCCGGGTTGATTGGATAAACTTGTTGACGTTTGAAAGCGAATGCAGTTCCCCGTAACGATTCCGATCGCCTCTTCATGTACAAAACGGGGTATGGCTCGCCCTGCTCGTCGACGTCCGATCTGCCGCACACCGCAAAGCCCATATGCTCATAAAAGCCGATCGCCGACGGATTTTGCTCGTTGACGACAAGTTCGCTCACCGCGTGTTTTTCAATGGCGTATCGCAGCAATTTTACGCCGATCTCTCTCCCTCTGCTTTGGGCGGCGACGAACAGCATTTCGAGTTTGCGCCCGTCCGCGCCGGCGAACGCGACGGGGACGCCGTCCTCTGCGGCGACGATCAAATGCTGCACCTGCCTCAGCGCCTGCGGCACATAGCCCTTTATGCGGTCGATCTCGCTTTCGGACAAAAAGAGGTGCGTCGCCCGGACGGAACTTTCCCAAACTCGCACCAATTCGGCGATCGTCTCTTCGCTCTTGGTCGCCGTCTCTTCGCACTTGATCATTCTTTGTCTCCTTTGTCATAGATCGCTTCCACGATCATTGCTGCAAGCGTTTGGGCGTCCTCTTTGCAGTCATCCTCGAGCCATTTCATCG
>CALWKU010000032.1 GCA_944381345.1 uncultured Christensenellaceae bacterium | reverse complement strand
GCGGACGGAACCCGTAGCGCATCGCATAGTAGAGGAAAAAGTCGTTGAGCTCGTACGAGCCGACGATCTCTTCCGTCTTTTGGACGATCTCGCCGTCCTTTGCCGGGATGAGCTCGGGACTGATCGGTGTGTCGAGGATGTCGTTGAGCGCACGGCTCGCCGCGGCGTTGCCGCACGTCTCGGCATAGTAGCGGACGACATATCTGATCAACGTCTTGGGCACGGACGCATTGACGCCGTACATCGACATGTGATCGCCGTTATAGGTCGCCCAACCCAGCGCGACTTCGGACAGGTCGCCTGTGCCGACGACTATGCCGCCGCACATATTGGCGATGTCCATCAGCACCTGCGTGCGCTCTCTCGCCTGCGCGTTCTCGTACGTCACGTCGGTCAGGTCGATGGGGTGATCGATGTCCGCAAGATGGACCTTGACCGCCTCGCCTATCTTGACCTCTTTGAAGTCGGCGCCCAGCCCCTCGGCGAGCATCTCGGCGTTGGAGCGCGTACGCGACGTCGTACCGAAACACGGCATCGTCACCGAGAGCACGTCTTTGGGCGCAAGCCCGGATATCTTCGCCGCGTCTACGGCGACCAAAAGCGCAAGCGCGCTGTCAAGTCCGCCCGACAGCCCGACGACCACTTTTTTGGCGCCCGTGTGCGTTATCCGCTTTGCAAGCGCATTGGCTTGGATCGCGAGGATGAGTTTGCAGCGTCCCTCTCTGCCCTCGTTGTCGACGGGCACGAACGGCGTACGCGACGGCTTGCGACCGAGTTCGGTCTCGGTGAGTTTGCACTCGAATTCGACCTCTCGCATTCCGCCCGCCGCGCCGAAGGTGTTGCGCACTCTCCTCTCTCTTGTCAATTTGAACACGTCGATGACCGCGACTGCCGCGCCTTTGCCGAAAGGCGCGCTCTCGGAGAGCGCCGCCGCGTCCTCGGCGATGATGTCGTGACCTGCGAACACCGCGTCCGTCGTACTCTCGCCGACGCCGGCGTCCGCATAGACATAGCCGCACAGCCCCTTGCCCGACGCCGCGCGCACGAGCAGGCGGCGATATTCCGCCTTGCCGACGATCTCGTCGCTCGCGGACGGGTTGCACACGATCGTCGCGCCCGCCGCACACAGCTCGGACGACGGCGACTTCGCGCCCCACATATCCTCGCATATCTCGACGCCGAAACAAAACTCCGGTATGCCCTTGCAGCGGAACAAAATGTCCGGACCGAACGGCGCGGCTTGCGCGCCGACGCGCACTTCTTTCGCTATCGCGTCCTTTGCCGAAGCAAAATATCTTCCTTCGTAAAATTCGCCGTAATTGGGGATCGCGGTCTTGGGGACGACGCCGATCGCCCTGCCGCCGTTCAGCACGACCGCGCAATCATACAATTTGCCGTCCGATCTGACGGGCGCGCCTACTACGAGCGCGCAATCACACTTTTTCGTCTTTTCGGCTATCGAAAGCAACGCCGCGTCCGACGCGTCGAGCAGCGCGTCCTGAGTGAGCAGGTCGCCTGCGGTATAGCCGGTCACTGCCATTTCGGGAAACACGATGAGTTTGCATCCCTTCGCCGCATATTCGGCAACAAGCGACGCGATCGCGTCCGCATTGAACGCGGTATCGGCGACTCTGCACGGCGGAGTGAGCGCCGCGACTTTGACGAATCCGTCTTTCATATCCACTCCCTGCCGCATATGCGGCGAAACGTTTGCATTTGCGCGCGTTATGTAGTATAGTATTATAGCCTTTGTGGCAATACCATCTCGGCGCGCCGTTACAATGATATTTTATTTTATTTGAAGCGGCTTGTCAAATGCACGGATAGCAAATGCGTAAATTGGTCAAGTATTTGAAAAATTACAAGCTCAACCTCACGTTGGGTCCGCTCGCAAAGCTGACCGAGGCGATCTTTGAGCTGATCGTCCCTCTCGTGATGTCCGACATCATCGACAACGGCATCGACGGCGACGGCGGGCTTGAATATGTGCTGTCGCGCGGCGCGATCATGGTCGCGCTCGGAGTAATGGGGCTCGCCTGCGCGCTCACCTGCCAATACCTCGCGGCGAAGTGCTCGCAGGGATTCGGCACGGAACTGCGCAACGATCTGTTCCGCCACATCAACACGCTGTCTTTCAAAGAACTCGACAAATTCGGCACGCCGTCCATAGTCAACCGCCTCTCTTCCGACGTCAATCAATTGCAGTATATGGTCGCAATGCTGATACGACTCGTTATCCGCGCGCCTTTCCTTGTGATAGGAGCGGCAGTGATGGCGATGACGATCAACCTCAAATTGTCGCTGATCTTCATTGCCGCGACGCCGCTGATAGCGGTCGTGCTGTACTTCATCATGTCGCGCAGCATACCCCGATACAAGGTAGTACAGCAAAAATTGGACAAGATCTCGCAAGTCACGCGCGAAAACCTTTCGGGCGTGCGCGTAGTCCGCGCTTTCTCCGAGCAGGAATACGAAAAGGAGCGATTTGACAAGTCGGCGGACGAATTGACGCGCGGCGCAATCGTCGTCGGGCGCATCTCCGCACTGCTCAACCCGGCGACCTTCGTCATCATCAACGCGGCGATCATAGCCATACTTTGGTTCGGAGGCAAACTTGTCAACACCGGCGAAATGACTCAGGGCGAGGTGTTCGCGTTCGTCAACTATATGACCCAGATCTCGCTCGCTCTCGTCGTCGTCGCTCAGCTCGTCGTCACGATCACAAAGGCGATCGCCTCGGGCGCGCGCGTTGTGGAACTGCTCGACGCGACCGCGTCCGTCACCGACGACGGCAACACCGAGATCGACACTTCCGTCGACGCCCCGGCGGTCAAATTCGATCACGTTTCTTTTGGCTACAACGAAGGCAAATACACTTTGACCGACCTCGACCTGACCGTACCGCGCGGAGCGAGCGTGGGCGTCATCGGCGGCACGGGCAGCGGCAAATCGACGCTCGTCAATCTGCTCGCGCGCTTTTACGACGCATCCGAAGGGAGCGTAAGTCTGTTCGGTGCGGACGTGCGGAAGTATCCCCTCAAACAACTGCGCCGCACGGTCGCATACGTACCGCAGAACACCATGCTCTTTTCGGGCACTATCCGTTCCAATCTGCTCATGGGCGACAAAAACGCGGACGATGAGACGCTGTGGAAGTGCCTTGAAACGGCGCAGGCGGCGTCCTTTGTGCGCGAAAAAAAGAACGGACTTGACTCCAAGGTGGTGCAAGGAGGCAAAAACTTTTCGGGCGGACAGCGCCAGCGCCTCGCCGTGGCAAGAGCGCTCGTCGCCAACGCAAAGATACTCGTGCTGGACGACTCCTCGAGCGCGCTCGACTTCGCTACCGACCTTGCGATGCGCACCGCAATCAATGCGACGCGCGGCGATACGACGCTGTTCATAGTGTCGCAGCGCGCGACTTCGCTCAAGGACTGCGACGCGATCGTCGTCCTCGACGGAGGCGTCGTCGCAGGCGTCGGCAAACACGACGATTTGCTGAAAACGTGCGACGTGTACCGCGAAATTTACCTTTCTCAAACCGACGGAGGCGCAAGACAATGAACATGAAAGAGATAGTCAAACGCCTCGCAAAATACATCGCGCCCTACAAGGGCTATGTCGCGCTGTCGCTGATCTCGGCGGTGCTGTCCGTCGCGGCGACGCTCGCGGCGCCCGTCTGCATAGGCAACGCGATCGATTACATCGTCGGTCCCGGCAACGTCGCTTTCGACACCGTAGCGGTATTCATGATGATCATCGGCGGCACTATCGCCGTAGGCGGGATCTTTCAATGGACGCTGTCTCTCGCAACCAACAAGCTCGCCTTCCTCGCCGTCAACGAAATGCGCAAACAACTGTTCGCGCACATCGACCGCCTCCCCCTCTCCTACATCGACTCGCACGCGCACGGCGATCTCATCACCCGCATGGCGAGCGACATAGAACAGATCTCCAACGGAATCCTGCAAGGGTTTTCACAACTTTTGACGGGCATTTTCACGATCGCGGGAACGCTCGGCATCATGCTCGCCATTCAATGGCAAGTCGCGCTGGTCGTCATCGTGATCACGCCGCTGTCGCTGTTTGTAGCGACGTTCGTCGCCAAGCACTCCAACGCGATGTTCCGCAAGCAGTCGGACGCGCAGGGCAAGCTGGGCGGATACAGCGAAGAAATGCTCGAGGGCGGACGCATTGTCGCCGCTTTCGGATATGAGGAAGAGGCTCAAAAGACGTTTGAAGAGATAGACTCCGTGCTGTACAAGTACGGCGTAAAATCGCAATTTTACAGCTCGCTGACCAATCCGTGCACCCGCTTTGTCAACAACATCGTCTATGCTGCGGTCGGCATCGTCGGCGCGGTCATAGCGATAGTCTACGGCTCGATGAGCCCGGGCACGCTGTCCACATTCCTCATCTATGCCAACCAATATACCAAGCCGTTCAACGAGATCACCGGCGTCATCACCGAGTTGCAGACCGCGATCGCCTGTGCAAGGCGCGTGTTCGCGGTGATGGACGAACCGGAAGAAAGCTCCGACGCCTACTTGCCCGAAATAGGCGAATGCCTCGGTACGGTCGAGTTCGACGACGTCTGCTTCGGATACTCTCCCGACAAGCCGCTTTTGCAACATATCAACGTCAACGCGCAAAACGGCAAAAAAATCGCTATCGTCGGTCCTACCGGCTGCGGCAAGACTACGATGATCAACCTGCTTATGCGCTTTTACGACGTCGACAGCGGCGAGATCCGGGTATCGGGCGCGCCCGTCAAATCGGTCAAGCGCAGCTCGCTGCGCGGACAGTTCGGCATGGTGCTGCAAGACACATGGCTGTTCGAGGGCACGGTGCGCGAAAACATCTCCTACGGCAGACGCGACGCGACAGACGATGAGATCATCGCCGCCGCAAAAGCCGCCCACGCTCACGGTTTCATAAGCAAACTTGCCGACGGCTACGACACCGTCATCGCCGAAAGCGGCGGCAACCTCTCGCAAGGACAAAGACAATTGCTATGCATAGCGCGCATAATGCTGACACGCCCGCCCATGCTCATCCTCGACGAGGCGACGTCCAACATAGATACCCGTACCGAAATGCGCATCCAAAAGGCGTTCGCCGAGATCATGAAAGGGCGCACGAGTTTCATCATCGCGCACCGCCTCTCCACGATCCGCGACGCCGACCTCATCCTTGTGATGAAAGACGGCAACATAATCGAACAGGGCAAACACGAAGAATTACTCCAAAAAGGCGGATTTTACAAAGAACTGTACGAAAGTCAGTTCAAACGCTCCGCTTTTTGAGGGGCAACCCAAAAATTAACGCTTCGAATCGCAACGGGCACATCCGAATCACGGATGCGCCCCTCTTTGTCTTGCTGTTTTTCGGTACTCCGGGCACTGCCCTCAAATGCGGCAAACGCCGGCTTGTGACGACGGATTTTTGCCTCTCCTGCTAGGAATTTTTGCGCGCCTCTTCCGTCATTTGGCGGTATTTGTCCAAAACCGCTCTTGACACCTCTTCGTCTTCTTCCATTTTGAGGGTGAATCTTCCCTGTTCGTTCTTGGCGATCGAAAACACGGTCAAGTCATCTTTGCCCGCGCCGTCGGTCTTGCCGAGCGGAGCCGCCACGACGCAGAATTTTGCTCTCCCGCCCCGTTCGAGGACTATGGCCGCTAGCTGCGCAAACGACCTTGCCTTGCCGTTTTCGTCCGTCCATTCGATCGTCATTTTGTCGCCCCGATCGAACAGCACGTCGAGCGAGACCTCTTGCTCCTCCTTGTCCCCGCCTATGTAGTCGGGCAGCCTGAGTATGCAATCCCGGCAGCCGTCGTCATCGACTATGCCGTAAACATTTTCGTCTTTTACCATGTCCAAAAGATCGACATATGTGTCGTCCGCAGTTCCGATGTCCTTGCCTTTCATGACCTCCCTCCTTTTTGGCGATCGCTTTCACGCATTCTTTCAGCGCGCAGCCGGGGCGTCACCCCTGTTCAATCTTCGTCCGGGGTCTTGACGCCGTGAGCTTTCAGAAGTTTGATATATTCGTCATATACGGCGAGCGCTGTCTCGTCGTCTTCTTCCGGCTTGATCGCGGTGTTGCCGTCGTCGCCGACGCTCACGCGGAACACGATCGCCTCGTCGTCCGCGACGCCTTCGATCTTGTCGAGCGGTTTGAGCACAGTGAAAAGCTGCCTCTCGCCGTTCTTGTCGTCGTG
>CALWKU010000031.1 GCA_944381345.1 uncultured Christensenellaceae bacterium | reverse complement strand
CATAACCGCTGTATTCGAGCAAAAGCTGTCGTTCTGTCGAAGTCAGCCCTCGGATCCCTCTCGGATATCTTTGCACTTGCGCTTCGCCGTATGTGTTGCTATATCCGAGATACCCCATGATCATATACTTCTCTGCCGCGGACAAGTTGAGCGAGTTGATATACGATTGAATATTCGCCTTCTTCGTGCCGCCTCTTGACCTGCCCGAATCGTCTTTGACTGCCGTCAAGAGTCGCGCTTGTGCCGCGATCAGGGCAAGCTTCCAGATATCGAATGCATTTGAGAAGAACGTCGTCTTTGTCTGCACGATACTTTCGGACGCTGCGCACGGCAATGCGTTACCTATCGTTGATCACATTGTGCGTGCGCACTCTGAGTCGATTGACGGCGCGCGCAAGGCGTGCCTGTGCGGCGTAATATTCACGCGTAGCGGTCTGTTTTGCGGTCTGTTCCTTCGCCATTTGGACGGCGCGGCGAGCGCGGTTTTCGTCTATGTCTTCGGGGCGCTCGGCGGTGTCGACCAATACGAGAACGGAGTTGTTCTCCGCCTTGACTATGCCTCCGGCGACGGCTGCGACGATCGCGCTCCGTTTGCCGTCGTCGCCCTCGATCGTGATCTTCATCTCGCCCGGAACGACCGCGGAGATCCAATTGCAGTGATCGGCGAGAATGCCGTACTGCCCGTCTTTGATCGGCACGATGAGAGACACGCACTTGCCCTCAAAAAAAGGCTTGTTCATCGTCAGCACATGCAGATCGAATTGTTTCACTCCGACGCCTCCGTCAATCTTCTCGCCTTTTCGCGCGCCTCGTCGAGCGTACCGACGTTGTAGAACGCACTTTCGGGCAGATCGTCCACTTCGCCGTCCACGATCGCTGCAAAACCCGACACGGTTTCGTTGAGGGGCACGTATTTGCCCGGATTGCCCGAGAACTTTTCGGCAACGTGGAATGGCTGCGAAAGAAAACGCTGTATCTTGCGGGCGCGCGAGACAGTGGTCTTGTCCTCGTCGGACAGTTCGTCCATGCCGAGAATGGCGATTATGTCTTGTATTTCCTTGTACTTTTGCAGAATCTCCTGCACTCTGCGCGCGACGCGATAGTGTTCTTCGCCGACGATCTCGGCAGTCAATATGCGGGAGGACGATTCGAGCGGGTCGATCGCGGGATATATGCCCTGCTCGGCGATCTTACGGCTGAGAACGGTAGTCGCGTCAAGGTGCGTGAACGTCGTGGCAGGGGCGGGATCGGTCAAGTCGTCCGCAGGAACATAGACCGCCTGTACCGATGTGACCGAGCCGTATTTCGTCGAAGTGATGCGCTCTTGCAGCTCGCCCATCTCCGCAGCCAAAGTCGGCTGATAGCCGACCGCGGACGGCATGCGTCCCAAAAGCGTGGACACCTCGCTGCCCGCCTGTACGAAACGGAAGATGTTGTCTATGAACAACAACACGTCCTTGTGGCGCGCGTCGCGGAAATATTCCGCCATCGTCAAGCCCGAAAGCGCGACGCGCATACGCACGCCCGGGGACTCGTTCATCTGCCCGAACACGAGCGCGGTCTTAGACGCAACGCCGCTTTCGTTCATTTCGCTCCAAAGCTCGTTACCCTCGCGGCTGCGCTCGCCCACACCCGTGAACACCGAGTATCCGCCGTGGTTGGTGGCTACGTTGTGTATGAGTTCCTGGATCAATACGGTCTTGCCTACGCCCGCGCCGCCGAACAGTCCGATCTTGCCGCCCTTCGAATACGGCTCCAAAAGATCGATCGCCTTGATGCCCGTCTCGAGGATCTTGACCGACGGGGTCAGTTCCTCAAACGACGGCGCGTCGCGGTATATGCTCATAAGCTCTGCGTCGTCGAGACGTTCGCCTCCGTCTATCGGCTCGCCGAGTACATTAAACATACGCCCCAGCGTCGCTTCGCCGACGGGCACTTCGATGCTTTTGCCGGGCGCTTCCGCCTTCATGCCGCGCGCCAGCCCTTCGCTGCCGGACAGCATGATGCAGCGTACGGTGTGCGCGTCGAGATGCTGCGACACTTCCATGACCTTTTTCTTGCCCACGCCGCGCACGACGAGCGCCTCTTTGAGTTTGGGAAGCGCTTCGTCGAACAGCACGTCGATGACGGGTCCGGATATTCTTGTGATGATGCCTTCTTTCATAATTCGGCTCCGTTATTTCTCATTGACTTGGCGCCCGAAGAGATCTCGGTGATCTCCTGCGTGATCGCCGCTTGGCGCAGTCTGTTGAACTCGAGCGACAGCTCGGAAAGTATCTCTTCGGCGTTCTTGTCCGCGCCGCTCATTGCGATCATACGCGCGTTTTGCTCGCTGCAATAGCTGTCGACGAGCGCGCTGTACACGAAACCCGCGACGAGGCTGTGTACAGCGCGCGCAAGGATCTCCCCGACAGACTGCTCATACTCGAAAGACAGTCTTTCTCCTTCGTGTTTTTTTACGAATTTTTCTCGGTCGAACGGCAGAAGTTTTGCGGTGCTGACCGTCTCATAGCCGCCGCGAAAGTCGGTGTACACAAGGTCTACGCGACTGAGCTTGCGCGTCCTGAACAGCTCGATCATCAGCTCGCATATCTCGCGCGCACGATGCAGCGTCGGATTTTGCGCAGAGTAGTAAAAGTCGGGTTCGACCGCAATGCCGTGGTGCGAAAAGAACTGCCTCCCGTACTCGCCGACGACATACATTTTTGCGTCCCCGTGTTCGTTATACAGATCCATCGCTTTTTTCAGCACGTTTTGATTATACGCCCCGGCAAGTCCTTTGTCGGCAGTGATGACGAACAGTCCGCACGTGCCTTCATCCTCGCGCCCGTCGCCGAAATAGAGGCTCTTTGTCTTCTCGTCCGTCAGCGCGAACATACGGTCTATCTCCGTCTTGAGCGCGGTAAAATAGGGCTGCGTCTTTTCGAAATCGCCGCGCGCCTTGCGCACCTTGGTCGACGCGATCAGATACATCGCGTTGGTGATCTTCCGCGTGTCGCGCACGCTCTGTATGCGGTGTCTGATCTCGTTGATCGTACTCATTTCGTTTTGCCCTTACCGAAGCTGTCCACCGCCGCGACGATCGCCGCCTTTGCCTCGTCGGACAACTGCCCCGCAGACGCTATGTCCTCGCATATCGCCGGGCACTGCGCCTTGACGTATGCGATCATATCGCGCGCGTAGTCGTACAACGCGCCTACCTCTATGCCCGTCAGCTTACCCGCCGTAGCGGCGACCAACAATATGACTTCTTCAAGCTGGGAATAGGGCTTGTATTGCGGCTGACGCAGCAGATGCATCAGCCCCTGTCCGTAATGCAATTGCCTCTTGGTGACCTCATCGAGGTCAGACGCGAATTGCATAAATACTTCCATTTCGCGGTATTGCGCGAGGTCTAATCTGAGTGAGCCGACCGCCTTTTTTACCGCTTTTGTCTGAGCGGCGCCGCCTACGCGCGATACCGAAAGACCTATATTGACTGCGGGACGCTGCCCCTCGAAGAACAGCTCCGTTTCGAGAAATATCTGTCCGTCGGTGATTGAGATCACGTTGGTCGGGATATACGCCGACACGTCGCCCGCCTGAGTTTCGACGATGGGGAGCGCCGTCATGCTGCCGCCGCCGAGTTCGTCAGAAAGATGCGCGGCGCGCTCCAAAAGTCTGCTGTGCAGATAAAATACGTCGCCGGGATACGCCTCTCTTCCCGGCGCCCTTTCGAGCAGCAGACTGAGCGTGCGGTATGCGACCGCGTGCTTTGACAGGTCGTCATAGACGATCAGCACGTCCCTGCCGGCATACATAAAGTATTCGGCAAGCGCGCATCCCGCATAGGGAGCGATGTATTGCATGGGTGCGGATTCGCCTGCGCCCGCCTCCATGACTATGGTATAGTCCATCGCGCCCGCCTTGCGCAACGTATCGACGAGGCGTACGACCGAACTCGCCTTTTGCCCTATCGCAACATATATGCAAACGACGTTTTTGCCCTTTTGGTTGAGTATGGCGTCGAGCGCGATCGCGGTCTTGCCCGTCTGACGGTCGCCGATGATCAGTTCGCGCTGTCCTCTGCCTATCGGAAACATGGAGTCAATGACCAACAGACCCGTCTCCATTGGCTTATTGACGGGCTGGCGGTCTATGATGCCGGGCGCGGCAAACTCGATGGGACGATAGCCGTCCGCAGCGATCTCTCCTTTGCCGTCGATAGGATTGCCGAGCGCGTCTACGACTCTGCCCAAAAACGCGTTGCCCACGGGAATGCCCGCGGTACGCGAAGTCCGACGCACAAAGCTGCCCGCAGAGATGTCGCGGCAGTCGCCGAACACGATGACTCCGCACCCGTCCGGGCGCAGATCTTGCACCATACCCTTGACGCCGCACTCGAATACGACGATCTCGCCGTAAGAAGCGTGCGGAAGTCCGCTCGCGTTGACTATGCCGTCGCCGACCGAGACGACCTTGCCCGTCTCCTCCGCGATAGCGGCTGGTTCCCATTTTGAGATCGCGTCGCGTATGAGCGGGACGATCTTGACGCCGTCGCCTCTGACTTCGGCAATGCGGCGTTTGAGCTGATCCAATCTGCCGGAGACGCTCCAATCATAGACGTCGTCGCCTACTTCGAGACGGAAACCGCCCGGATACATATCGCTCTCGACCCACTCGGGAGTTATCTTTTCACCGTACTTATCTTTGAGAAAAGCGCAAAAACGCTTTAGCTGACTGTCTGACGGTTTTGACGCGGAGTAGATATAAGCCTTAGACTTTTTCATTCCTGGCATCCTCTTCCGCCGACTTCAAAAAGCTCTCGTATGCTTCGTCGACGCTGTTTGACAGCGCGACTTTGCCCGCCATAGCGTCCACCAGGTCGCGTATGTCGTCGCCTATGCCGTCGATGATCTTGTCGTGTTCGGCGCGAGCCTTGACGCGCGCGTTCTCGACGATCTTTTTGGCTTCTCTCTCGGCGGCGCGCAGCTTTTCCGAGCGCGCGGCGTCCGCCTCGTCGGCAGCTGCCTTCTTCATCTCGGCGATCCGAGCGTTTGCGTCGCTCAATCTCTGCTCATACTCCGCCCCTTTGCGCTCCGCGTCCTCGAGAGCCTTTTTGGTGTTCTCCTCTCGCGCGGCGTATTCGTCCTCGCGCTTTTTCATAAAGCGCTTGACGGGCTTGTACAGCAAAAGCGTCAATCCCGTAGCAAGGATAAGAAAGTTGAGCAGATGCAGCAATATCTGCTGCCAATCTATGTTCAAAGGCATCTAATGCGCCTCCTCACAGCACGAATATCAGCAATATCGCAACGATCAACGCATAGATGATCGCGGTCTCGATGAAAACGAGTCCGAGCATCATACTGGAACGAATGTCCGCCTTTGCCTCGGGCTGACGGGCGATGCTCTCGTTCGTCTTTGACACCGCGATACCCATCGCTATCGCGCCCGCAGCCGCTGCCACGCCGACCGCGATCGCGGCAGCCATCGCTATCATTCCCTTGTCAGCGTCCTCTTCGGCGTCGGAAACTGCGGCGTCCTGCGCATCGTCGGCGACGACGGTCGAGCCTTCATCCTCTGCAAGAACGGGCGAAGACGGCGACAGCACCAATCCCAAAGTCACGCCGAGCGCGACGAGCGCCACTACCATAAGGATGACCGATACGGTTATCTTTACCTTTACGCTTGTATTCATATTTTTACCTCGTTGACAAGAATTTTTTTATCGTTTTTCGCGGCTTTTTTGCCGACTTTTTGCTTTTTGACATACGGCTCGGACACCTCGCCGTAGAACATCGACGTCAGCATCACCAGCACGTACGTCTGGATTAGCGCGTGCATCAGCGTGAACAATATGCCGACGATGACCGGCAGCACAAAGCTGAGCGCGAGATAGTAATAGACGAGCTCAGTGACCAAAAGCCCTGACAGCAACGCGCCGAACAGACGGAAACTCATCGATATCGGCAGCGAGAAGTCCTTGAGCGTGCGCCCCACTCCGCGAATGCCGTTGGAGACCACTCCGCCCGAAAGTATGACTATGTAGGACAGACAGCCCAACGAGATCGCGCCGTTGATGTCCGAAAGAGGCGCGGGCAGCGACAACGAAACGCCGCTCAACGTCATGATCGGAATGCCTATCAACTCAAACAACGTGCCGCAGAAAATATATGCTCCCGCAGAGAAGATGTACGCTCCGAGAAAAGAATTGCGATGGGGGGAATTTGTCTTTGCGAGTTTGTCGAACCAACCGACCGCGGTCTCGAGAACGAGCTGAAACTTGCCGGGAACGCGCTTGAAACGCGGTATCGCAAAAATACGAATGACCGCCGCCGCGACCAATAATATACCCGTGACGACAAAGCCCGATACGACCGCCGGATTGACCTGCATGCCGAACAGATCCGCCTTGTTGGACTCGTGCAGCACCGCGTCCTCCATGACCTCGGAGACGCTCTCCTCCTGCTCGTAAAGCGGATCTGTAAGCACGATACCCGCGATCAGCGCGGCGAACACGAACAGCCACACGACGATCGCAACGATCTTTTTCTTGCTCAATTTCTTTTTGCTTTCGGTCATAGTAGCCTCTGACTTGTAAAGATTGTAACGCTATCCGCGCGACAATGCAAGCGATTGACGCAACTAAGCGCGCCAAAACGCATAAAATTGCGCCCCAAACGAGGCATTGACCTCACTCGGAGCGCAAATGCGTATGATCTTTTTTTCTTTCAAATCGCACGCGTTAGGCACAAATAAATATGAATCTATACGCGCGATATAAGTGCGCCGTACGTACCGCCGCGGCTCTTTCAGATCTCGGCGATTCCTCTTCCCAACGCGTTGTCGAGTTTTGTGATCTCGCCCTCGACAAACATAAGCCTTTCTCTGATCGCTTTCAGTTTCAAAGCGTTGCGGATAATGAAAGGAACGGGTATCAACGCAAGGATCATGACCACTAACGCTTCCACACCTATTTCGGCGATCATTGCAGCCGTAAATATAGCTATCAGCGCGATCAAGACCGATTCAAACACCGTCCATCGACGTCTTGACTTGCGCTCGGCGATGAGCCGCGCCCGCTCTTGCTTGTACTCGGCGTTTCTGCATTCCGGACAAATGCCGGAATGTCTGCTGTACGCGGAACAATTTTCACACATCGCCTTGCCGCACCTCGTGCAAGTCGCAACCGCATTCTTGTTAGGATGAATAAAACAATTCATAAACTTTCCTCCTATGCCGAAAAACGCTCCTACCCGTTCGGCTTAATTTAATTATAGTAACAAAATTTGTTACTGTCAAGTCGAGCATAACACTTTTTGTTACAATTGTGCTATGGAATTCAAGGACAGACTCAAAGAATTGCGCAAAGAAAACGACTTCTCGCAGACCGACATCGCGAAGAGACTCTGTCTTTCAAAAATGGCTGTCTCGCATTGGGAATGCGGCGACAGCGAACCGAGCATATCCCAACTCAAGACCCTCGCCTCGATCTTCGACGTCAGCGTAGACTACCTTATCGGATACGTAGATTGAATTTTCGATATCCCGGCTTTTCTCTGAGCGGTATCTTCGTAAACGATCGTTTTCGTTTATATTCGGCATTGTGCCGTTTCGCAAGAAAACGAAGATGCGGACATCTCTGCCCGCACCTTCGTTATCGGTGATTATGACTATGGAAAAGTCTGTTTGTTATTTTCCCGGTTTTTGATTGCCTTGCTCTCTACCGGGGTCTTTGCTTCCGCAATAAGGGCAGTCTCCGTATTTACAGCTTGTGCACTTCCCTCCGCAGCAGCTGCTTGTTTTACCCTTTTTACGTCTGTACGAGCGCGCGAGGGGGGTCACGAGCGCAAATGAGACGAGGGCAACCGCTACTAAGATGACCACTATTTCGCGCCAATCCATCATTCACCTATTTTTATGTTGCCAGAAGCAAGTTTCTTTTTCTTATTCTTGTCGACGATGATCTTTGCGCCTATCGCCGCGGCGGTTACCGCCGCGAGGATGAGCGAGATCCACCAATAAGTGCCTATCCAATACACCAACGCCGAAACAACGTATGCCACAAGCATCCAATATCCTACCGCACCCCATATCCGTTTGCCGTTGCGCAATTCGCCGTAAGCCGCGCCGACCGCCGCCATACACGGTACGCTGAGCAGGTTGAAAGCCATGAACGCGAACGCCGCGGGCGCGCCGCCCACCATGCCGCTGACCATAGCGCCGAGCGCGGT
>CALWKU010000030.1 GCA_944381345.1 uncultured Christensenellaceae bacterium | reverse complement strand
TTGTCAACGCAAAAAAAGACCGCCCGAAGGCGGTCCCTCATCTCAATGTCCGTCAATCTTCGGTGACGACTTCCGCTTCCGCCGCCCACTTGGCGAGAGAAGCGATGCCCTTCTTGCAGCTGTCCTTGGACGCATAGCCGTCCTCGCAGGTGCAGATCAGCTCGCCGTTGCTCGCTTTGAGACGGAAACGGAACTTGTCCGCCTTGTCCTTGTATATTTCGAATTTGGGATTTTTGAGCTGTTCGTATTTTTGCAAAGTCTGATCCTCTATCTTGACGCCCGAATTTTTGCGCACGCTCTCGATCCCCGCCTTGCACGCCGAAAAACTTGAGTATCCCGTGCCGCCGCTGACCGCGATCGTCTCCTTGTTGGACGCTTTGAGACGATAGTTCCAATACCCCTTAGCTGTTTTGTAACAGACGAATTGTCCCTTGGTTGCCATGACTTATTCCTCCATTTGAACATTGCGGTCCCCCGCGAATTTAATTGTACAACATGGACGCAAATTTTTCAACCCCGCAATGTAAAATCGACGTAAAACTTTGCTCCGCCGTTTGTTCGCGCCCGCCCGACGGCGCAGCCATGACAAATCGTTTTTAGGCGTATGTGTTCATAAAACAGCTTATATCGCCTCATTCGAAAACTCTTTTTCTCCTTTTGCTTGACTTCAAACCGGCGCTTGTATATAATCGTAAAAGAGGTTATAGATATGAAAAAATTTATCGCTGCCGGCGTCGTCGCCGCAATGCTCATCTGCTGTCTGCCGCTTTTTTCGGCATGCGCGGACGACAATACGGACAAACTGCACGCGCAGCTTGCCGAACAGGGATACGAACTTGTCTTTGAAGATAACTTCGACGGAGACTCTATCGATTACACCAAGTGGCGCGTCGGTTACAACGTCGGCAAGGGCAAAGACGGCGCGCTGCGCCGCGCAGGCTATTACGAAGTGAGCGAGGACACGATCGATGTGTCCGACGGCGTGCTGACCGTCTCCACGCTCTACAAGGACGGACAATACGGAAATGGCTGGTACACTTGTTGGCTCGAATCGAGCGTCCTCGGCAGTAAGGGGTCGGAAGCTCCGATATTGTGCGACGAAGAGGACTACCGAGGTTTTGAATCCGCCTACGGCTACTTTGAAGCGCGCTGCATCGCTCCGCCCTGCGAGGGCATATGGTCGGCATTTTGGATGATGCCCAACTCCGACGGAATGACCGATTCGGGGGTACCGGGAGGCGCGGACGGCGTCGAGGTGGACGTCATGGAATCGCCCTACTACAATTCGGGCATCCTCAAGCGCAACCGCGTCGTACACGTGCTGCACGGCGACGGCTATACTCTCAACAAGACCGAACGTTCGGAGGATATCTCCGTTTCCGATATGTACTCGACCTTCCACACTTACGGGGTACTGTGGACGCCGGAAGAATACGTATTTTATGTAGACGGCAACGAAACTTGGCGTACGACTTATAACGTAGACGGAGAGCATATGGGCGTGTCGCACGTGCCGCAATATATGATCTTGTCGGTAGAGGTGGGCGGCTATGCGACCGATGACGCCGTGCCGGTTCCCGGCAAAAACCCCGACGGTACAACCTATTGGTGCGGCGACGCGATGAACAACGACCTTTCTAAGAGCTACGACTTCGTGATCGATTATGTCAAGGTCTTTTGCAAAGCTTGACTCGGACGGCAAAACGGCGCCCGCCGCTTGGCGGACGCCGCTTTTTCTCATTGTTCCTCAAACGAATATGGCGTGACCTGATAGACGTAATAGTTTAGCCAATTGTAGTAGATGAGGTTGGCTGTGCCGCGCCACGTCATGTTGATGCGGTTGATGTCTCCGTCAATGAAGTAGTTGACGGGCGGAGCGATGTCAAGCCCTTTGTCGAGATCGCGCAGATACTCGTTTTTGAGCGTCTCGCGGTCGTATTCTCCGTGTCCGAAGAAAAAGAATTTGCGGTTGTCGAGACTTTTTGCGATAGCGATCTTGCACTCGTCGCCGTAAGCAAGCACTTTGAGCCTTTTGTCGTTCATCACCGCTTCGACGTCCACGTCGGTGTGACGGCTCATCGGGATGTTGATCTCGTCGTCCGCGCCTTTGAGCAACAATTCGTTATCGTCGCAGCAGCGCGCGGGATAGACGCCGAACAGCTTGCCGTCCAAGTTATGCTTGTCGATGCCGTAGTGGTATTTGAGCGCCGCCTGCGCGCCCCAGCATATGTATATCGTGGAGGTGACGTTGGTCTCCGTGAAGTCCATGATCTTCTCAAGCTCTTCCCAATAGGCGACCTGTTCGAACGGAAGCGTCTCCACCGGCGCTCCGGTGATGATCATGCCGTCGAAGTGCCTGTCTTTGACCTCGTCGAACTTCTTGTAGAATTTCTGCATATGCGCGAGCGGCGTATTTTTGCTTTTGTACGTGCCCGTGTTTATCAGCGTTACATTTACCTGCAGCGGCGAATTGCCCAAGAGCCTGAGCAGCTGCGTTTCGGTCTCCACCTTGGTCGGCATCAGATTGACTATCGCAATGTCGATCGGGCGGATGTCCTGCGTCCACGCCCTGTGCGAGTCCATCACGAAGATGTTTTCTTTGGTCAGCTTGTTGTACGCCGGCAGTTCTTTGGGGATGATTATCGGCATAGGCTACCTCTTACTTGCTCAGCCCGTCCAACGCCTGTTTGACGTCCGCGATCAAGTCGTCGACGTTCTCGATGCCGACGGACAACCTGATCAGCTCGGGCTTTACGCCCGCCTCCTCCAACTCGCGGTCGTTCATTTGGCGGTGCGTAGCGCTGGCGGGGTGCAGACAGCAGCTGCGCGTGTCGGCGACGTGGGTCTCGATAGCGATCGTCTTGAGCTTTTTCATAAACTCCTCCGCCGCCTTCCTTCCTCCCTTGACGCCGAAACTGAGTACGCCGCAAGAGCCTTTGGGCAGATACTTACGCCCCAGCTCGTAACACTTGTCGCCGGGAAGTCCGCAATAGGTGACCCAAGACACCGCGTCGTGTCCCAGCAAAAACTCCGCCATCCTTTGCGCGTTGGCGCAATGCCTCTCCATGCGCAACGCGAGGCTTTCCAGCCCCAAATTGAGATAGTATGCGTTTTGCGGCGACTGCATAGAACCGAAGTCTCTCATCAATTGAGCGGTCGCCTTGGTGATGAACGCACCCTCTGTGCCGAATCTTTGGGCGTAGACGACGCCGTGATAGCTGTCGTCGGGCGTGGTCAGCCCGGGAAACTTGTCGGCATGAGCCATCCAATCAAACTTGCCGGCGTCGACGATCGCGCCGCCGAGAGCGGCGCCGTGCCCGTCCATATACTTGGTCGTGGAATGGGTGACGATATCCGCACCCCACTCAAACGGACGGCAGTTGATCGGCGTTGCAAACGTGTTGTCGACGATGAGCGGCACGCCGTGCCTGTGCGCCGCCTTTGCAAACCTCTCTATATCGAACACGATAACCGCAGGATTGGCGATGGTCTCCCCGAACACCGCCTTGGTGTTTGGTCTGAACGCCGCCTCAAGCTCCTCGTCCGAGCAGTCGGGCTTGACAAATGTAAACTCCACACCCATCTTGCGCATGGTGACATGAAAAAGATTGAACGTGCCGCCGTATATCGTCGACGACGCGACGACGTGGTCGCCGGCAGTCGCAATGTTGAACACGGCGAAGAAGTTGGCAGCCTGTCCCGACGACGTCAGCATTGCCGCGCTGCCGCCCTCGAGCTGACATATCTTTTTGGCGACCATATCCACGGTCGGGTTTTGCAGACGGCTGTAAAAATAGCCGTTTTCCTCAAGATCGAACAGCTTCGCCATATGCTCGCTGGTGTCGTATTTGAAGGTCGTGCTTTGGATGATGGGAAGCTGTCGCGGTTCGCCGTTGCCCGGCTCGTAACCGCCCTGTACGCAAATGGTCTCTATCCTTTTGTCCATATGTTCTCCTCCGCCGTTATCGGCGCGCGTTGTATTCTTTGAGTGTGCGTTCGATCTGCCGCTTGGTGTCGCGCTCGGCGATTGTCTTGCGCTTGTCGTGCAACTCCTTGCCTCTTGCAAGCCCGACCTCGACCTTGATCAGTCCGCGCTTGAAATATATCTTTGTCGGCACGAGGGTAAAGCCCTTTTGCTCGACCTTGCCTCTCAGCCTGTTGATCTCCGGTCTGCGCAGCAGCAGCTTGCGCATTCGGCGAGGGTCTGCGTTGAAAAAGCTGCCCTTTTCGTACGGCGAGATGTGGACGTTGATCATAAAGATTTCGCCGTCTTTGATCACGCAATAGCCGTCCTTGAGATTGACGTGTCCGAGGCGCACCGATTTGACCTCGCTGCCGAGAAGCTCTATCCCCGCCTCGTAGGTCTCGTCGATGAAATAGTCGAAGTATGCCTTCTTGTTGGTCGCAACGATCTTTATCCCGTCCATTGTCCTATATATTTTAGCATACGCGCGCATTTTATACAACTTATTGCGCGCATTGTCATCCCAAACAAAATGCCCGCCTTATCGGCGGGCGCGTATTCTCGGACTTCGCTTACTGCAAGATGATGAAGTAAACTATGGAGATAACCATCAGCAACACAAGGAACACGATGGTCAGCTTGCGCAAAATGCCGTCGCGGTTGCGCCCCTTGTTCTTGCCCGCGTAGGTATCGGTCTCTCTCTCGTTGCCGCCGATACTGCCGATGTTGTCGTTCGTGCCCTTTTGCATCAAGATGCAGACGATCGCCGCAACGCCCATGAGCGCCATCACGATCATCAAAAGCGGCTCCAACCACCTGGAGACCTCGTAATCTATATTGGCTATCGCAGCGGTTATATACATGAAATTCATCTTGAGAATTTCCTCCCATTCTTTTCGTTGCCAAATAATAATACCATACCGCGCGGATTTTGACAAGCAAAATGGTCATATTTTTTCGCAACGCGCGATTTAGCTCTATTTTGCCTCACGGACGACCTCATTGCACACGTCGACGCTGTCGTCGCCTATCGTTATCACAGTGCCGCCGTACTCTGCAGCGTCGTTCCAAAACGCAGGCGACGGCCCCGTCTTGAGCCCGTAGCCGAGGCGCACTCCGTCGATATAGACGTACGCGTCGTTTTCGTGGTCGTGTCCAAAGAACGCGTGCGTCAGCCCGCACTCCTTGGCAACGTCGAACAAACCGCTATTGAGATCGGGCGCGCACGGCTTGTATGCGCACGATCCTCCACCGTACTCCTCGGGGATGTACAGCCGACCGTCGTCGCCCTTGACCGCATATTCCGCGACCGCGTCGCGCATCTCGGGATAGGCAAAGTGGGAGAAGGTCATCGAGGGAACTCTCTTGCCGTACTCGGCGTAAAGCCCGTCCATATTCCACTTGTACCACTCGATCTGAGCAAAATCGATCCATATCTCGGAATTGCCGATATCGCCGCCGTAATCGGTGTATCTGCCGTTGTCCATCAGACAGAGCGAGTAGACAGGCTCGTCCCCCTCGAAGATGTTGACGAAATAGTTGCCCACGCCGTACATATTCGCGGGACCCTTGTCGAAAAGGCAATGCTCCGCCGCCTCGAACTTGTCAGCCTGCCAAAGCAGAGACGCGTTGCCCTCGGCGTCGTGATTACCGAACGCCGGCGCCCACGGCACTCCGTAACTCTCCATCTTGTCGATGAATTGCAACGTCAGGATATCCGTACTCAGTCCGGATACGTTGTCTCCCGGCAGCACGATGAGATCGGGCTTGACGCGCTCGACGAGTTCGTCCATGATCTCGTACGTCTCGTCGTTGTCCCACACGAACGACCACAGCTGTATGTCTGTGAACATCAGGATAACGAAGTCCTCGCCCGCCGTCTTTTGCACTTTTGCGACCTCCGACGAAGAATACTCGTCGAGCGGAGACCAATACTCCGTCTTTGCTTCGCCCTGCCTCGGGCAGAATACTATCAGCGCCGTCGTCAAAATGACTGACGCCACGACAGCCGCGGTGATCGCAAGTTTTACCTTTGTTGTCATAGTCACCCCGCTTTTTACAACACGTATTTACTTTTTGCCGTTTGCGTGCAATATCACGCTCTCTTTGCCGCCTATATTTTCGATGATCGAGACCTCGAACGGAGCGAGGTCGAACTTGCGCCGCGTTCCGTCGGGCAGCGTAGCGTCAAACGCCGCCGGCGACGACGAAGAGTTGCGCGTCATCAGCACGATGTCGCCTTTATCGTCCTTTGCGTAATAGCCGTACGGCTGTCCATTTGCGGGGTCTCCGCCGAAGAAACGGGAGTATTTGAGTATGCCGCGGCGGCTCTCCGCCCACTCCAAAGCGCGCGCGGCGATGTTCCACTTTTCGCCGTCCATCATACTCGGCGAAAAGTACAGCTCGGCAAGCCCGCTGCCTCTCATCAGGCAGCAGTATATGTATTGGCGGAACTGTTCGTCGGTGTATCTCACCGCCTTTTTGGGAAACTCGGGATCGACGTTGCGCGCCGCATAGCACGGCTCGTGGTTGTAAAGATTGCCCGCGGGAAATTGACGCATATCGTCGACGAACAGCGCGCGGTAACGGCTGTCACGATAATTGAGGCAGCGCTGCAAGCTGTCTCCCTCGCCGACATAACCCATATCGGACGCATTGTTCATCCATATGAAGTCCGCCCACTTCAAAAACCACGGCGAACAGTGGGCGTACGACGTGACGTTGAGACACACCTTAGGATTCGCGCGTCTTATTTTCGCAAATCCGTCCAGCCATCTCTCCCATAGGTAGGTATAAAATCCCTTGACGTTAAACAATGCGCTCGGATGTCCGTGCCGTCCCGACGGACAGGATCTGAACGCAAAGCCGTCTATTTTGAAATAGTCTACGTTGTAGTCGGCGCAAAATTCTGCCATCCTCGCGCAAAGGTCGTCTATATAACGCGGATCCGCAGTGCAGATGTCGCCCGAAAAGACGTTCATATGATAGCCGAGCTTTGTCAGATGGCACGCATATTTAGGGGTCTGCGCGGTATAGCCGCCGCGAGGACCGAACCACACGCCGAACTTGCCGCCCAACGAACGCGTCAACGCGCTCTCCCTGGCAAAGCCGCCCGGGAACTTGGCATTGAATTCCCAAAACAGAGGTTTGTCGTATTCCGTCCAGCCGTCGTCGACGACATAGCAGTCGAGCGGACGGAAACCAGCCTTCTTCATCCCGTCGGCGACCGCAGTGAACGAACTTGCGATCTTGTCCGAATCTATGTCGAGCATATTGTCGTACCAGCTGTTGAACTGCACGCGGAACGCGTCCGAAACCGCCATGTCGGCGACATAGCGCAGAAATTCGTCCGACACCGCGTCGAAACCGCTCTTTTCCGCCGCTCCGATCACAAACGCGGGAGGCGAATATACGCCCTCTTCCGCAAGCTGTGAAAATCTGCGCGCGCAATGATAGACGCTGCACGCGACGCCGTTTTTGACGCCGTTTTCCGCGACGGGGGTCTCCGCCCCGAAAAATACGTCGCCGAGATAGACGGGCTGCCCCAGCCGCGCGACCTTTGAAGGCACGAACACGCGCTTGCCTGACGGCGCCTGCCACACAAACGTATCCTCCGCTGCGTCGAGCGTCTCAAATACGATCTTTGAGAGATACGGATCGCCTTTTAGCTTGACCGAAACGCGCTCCCGCAACGCGCCGCGCTCGGCGGCGTCTATGTCGACGCGCACCTCTGTTCCGTCGTCGTCGACAAGGGTGTAGCCTTTGTCGTCGTGCGAAACGAGCCTCATCTGCGCAAAGCGGCGTACGCGCCGCGGCGAATACTTGGACGAAGAAAGCACGATCGCGCCTCCGCGCGCGGAATATTTGCGACCGGTCAGTTCGTTTTCGTAACTTATGTCGAATTTTTCTCCGTCGACGGACAGCGTCTTGCGAATGCTGCCTGTACCGTAAGACAACCTCATATCATTCCTCCCCGAACGCGATGCGGCGCTCTTGCACGACCTTTGCCGAAACGGCGTTTGCCTGCACCAATTTGACGGTCAGATCTCCGTCGGGAGCGACGTCGATGACCGTCCCTCCGTAACGGAAAAACCGATACATATACATTGTAACCCAAAAAACGCGATTTGTCAAAGCCGAGATCGCGCACAAACGCGCGTTCGCGTTCATAGACTGTGATATGCTGCTTTGTATGTCTGCGGTGCCGCTGTCGATCGCGCTCGAATGCGCAGAAAAGAGCCGTCCGGAGCTGCTGTGCCTGCACCGCAACGTAGCGGGTCGGGTCGATCTACGCGCTGAGTTGAAGGGCTGCTCCGCCGCGATCGCGCCAATGATGCGCCACTCCGCCCGCTGCAACGACATAGTCGTAGCGGCGATACGCGCGACGGTAGACGCGGGCGAATTCAACAGCGCGATCGTCATTGACCGGGGCAAAGTCCTCGGCGTGAGCGATCAAATGTCCTTTTCCTCAAAACACATACGCAAAGGCTCGTGTATGCGCTGTTACCGCACTTCCTCCGGGCTGATGGGATTGATCCTGTCCGACGACGTCCGATGTCCGCAGCTGTGGCATGCAATGTCGCGCGCAGGCTGCGACTTCATCGTCGCCATGCACGAAAAAGTCTTTGACGAGACGCGCGACCACGCCTTTTTGCAATGTATGTCTTACTGCTGCGGGCGCGACGTCTACGCTCATTTCTGCGACGTCTCCCACAGGTACAATTGCTTCGGAAAATGCGACGAAAGCCTTTCGGGGATAGAGCGGCGGATGTCCTTTTGCGCGCACTCCAAACAGAACACGTTTTTGCGCGGAACGATCCGGGTCTACGTCGAACAGGCATAAAAACGCGCCCCTTTCGGAGCGCGTCCTCACTTATTCCGCTTTACCGCCGTCGGGCTTTGACCCGTCCTTCGCCTCGTCTTCGGACTTTGGTTCATCCGGCTTTGCGGTTTCTTGCGCCTTCGGCTTTGGCTCGGCTTGCGCCGTTTGATCGTACTCGGGCTGTGCCTGCGCGTTTTTCGCCTCTTCTTCGGCGCGGCGCTGTTTCATGCGGGAAAGCTCCTCTTCGGAGATGATTTCCACCTTTGCGCCCGTGCGCTGAGCGGGCGCGCTCTGCGACGCGGGTTGAGCCGCCTTGTAACTGTCCTTCTTCGCCTGACGTTCGTCTATCGCGGCGATGACATCGTCCGCCGTCTTGCCCTCGAACAGCATTTCCACCTCGTCGGTGTAGATCGTATCCTTTGCGAACAGCACCTTGACCATGTTCTCCATCACGCTGCGGTATTGGCGCAGCAGATCGAGAGCGCGGGTATAGCAATTGTCGATGATGGATTTGATCTCCTCGTCGATCACGCCGCCCAGTTCCTCGCTGTAACTGTGCGTGGTGCCGTAGTCTCTGCCGAGGAACACCTCTTTGTCTCCGCCTAGATACATATTGCCGACAGCCTTGCTCATACCCCATTCGGTGACCATCTTGCGCGCGATTGCGCTGGCGCGCTGGATATCGTTGCTGGCGCCGGTCGAGACGTCGTGGATGACGATCTCCTCCGCCGCTCTGCCGCCGAGCATCATAGTGATCATGTCGATCAGCTTGCCCTTGGTGACGTGGCTGTCGTCGCTGTCCGGACGTGTGAGCGTATAGCCCGCCGCCTGACCTCTGGGGATGATGGATACCTCTTGCACTTCATCGCAATTTTCGAGTACCTTGGCGATGATCGCGTGACCGGACTCGTGATAAGCTGTTATGCGCTTGTCGGAATCGGTGACGACGCGACTCTTCTTTTGCGGACCGGCGATGACCTTGTTGATGCCCTCGAGGACGTCCTCCATGACGATGACCTTGCGCCCCGCTCTCGCGGCGAGGATAGCCGCCTCGTTGAGCAGGTTTTCAAGATCAGCGCCGCTGAACCCGCTGGTCATGCGCGCAAGTATCTTAAACGAGACGTCCGGTGCGAGCGGTTTGTTGCGGCTATGCACTTTGAGGATCTCCTCCCTGCCCTTGACGTCGGGGATATTGACGTAGATCTGCCTGTCGAAACGCCCGGGTCTGAGCAACGCGGGATCGAGAATGTCCGCCCTGTTGGTCGCCGCCATCACTATGATGCCGTCGTTCTTTTCAAAGCCGTCCATCTGTACGAGCAATTGGTTGAGCGTCTGCTCTCTCTCGTCATGGCCGCCGCCAAGTCCCGCGCCTCTCTGCCTGCCGACGGCGTCGATCTCGTCGATAAAGACGATGCAGGGCATATTACGCTTCGCCTGGTCGAACAGATCGCGCACTCTCGCGGCGCCCGTACCGACAAACATCTCGACAAAGTCGGATCCGCTGATCGAGAAGAACGGCACGTTGCTCTCGCCCGCAACCGCCTTGGCAAACAGCGTCTTGCCCGTGCCCGGAGGACCGACGAGCAGCACACCCTTGGGGATACGCGCGCCGACAGCGCTGAATTTTTGCGGATTTTTGAGGAAGTCTACAATCTCTTTGAGTTCCTCCTTTTCTTCCTCCGCGCCCGCGACGTCGCTGAAACGGACGGGCACGTTCATGCTTACTCTCGCCTTGGTCTTGCCGAAGTTCATCGCCTGTTTGTTGGCGCCCGCGCTTTGTCGGAAGATGATGAACAGCACGACGCACATGATGACCAGCATGATCGCCGGGAAGATAAACGACGTCCAGCTCACACCGTCATAGTAATGGGTCGTGATCTCGGGCATGACAAAGTCGGCGTTGCCCTCGGTATCGAGTGAATTGATATATTCAAAGAACACGCTGTATCCCGGCAGTTCCGCGACATAGTCGGCGTTGGCTGTAGGGTTGGCTTTGAACTCATCATAACTCATCGTCGAGTTCTTGCAGAGGACATACGCCTCCGCACCGTTGACGATGTAGATCGCACGGGCGTCGCCTTTCTCTATAATCGAAGTGAGACTCTTGACTTCGTCGCCCGAGTAGGCGATCGGCTCGGGTTCTCTCCCTCGGTCGAGCATGAGCCACAACAACACTATGAGCAGCACTATCGCAACTCCGAGCGAGACGAATTTGATTATGGTAGCCGTCTTTTTTGACATTGTTCCTCCGATCGGCAAAATAACGCGCCCGCGTCATGCGGCGCGCACTATTGATTAGTATATATAAATATTATTATATTTATCGTCAATAGTCAACAATAGTGCGCCAAAGAATGTGTAAAATTGCCGTTAATGAAAGATTAAAACGCCGTATTGACCGCCCCGTATGCGAACCGGGCAGCAAAAAGGGACCGCCGAAACGATCCCCGGCGATCCCTTTGCGCAATTCTTATTCTTTCTTTTCTTCGTCCTCAAGCTGTTGCGGCTCGGGCAATGCCTCGGACTCCTGCTGCGCCGCAGCCGCTTCGCTTACGCAGAGCTGCTGCATATATCTCTTCCTGCAATGCATAAACGCGAAGAACACCGTCAATACGATCACGATCATCAGCGCAAGCAACATAACCTTAGTGCTGAGCGCACTCGAAGTGATCGCCGACGCGCCTGCGATCACGACCACATCGCCTGTGGAGAAGAACTCGTGATCCTTGATCTCGTTCGCTATTTCGTCAAATAATTCGTTGAGCTGCTCCACTCTGGCGGCTATCATCGCCTCGATTTCCGTCGCGTCGCCCGGCGTTTGTTTATGATCGTTATACAACTCTTGCAATTTATTCAATTTTTCTAATTTTTCTTTGGCGGATTTTTGGTTTGCCACCTCTGCCGCAACGCGGCTGTCGATGATCTCGGCAAGAGCGCTGTTGTCAATGACGATCGTCCCCGATGATGTGACGGTATTGCCGGACGAAGTAGTGCCTGTGAGATTTTTGATCATTTCTTTATAATCGCTTATCGCTTGTTCGGCACTTTCTAGTGCGCTTTGCGCGCTTGTAATTTCCCCGGTCAAATATACATCATTGGAGTTGAACGCGTCTGCTTTAGTGACCCCTTGCTCTGCGATCATGACCATCAGCGCGTCCAATTGCTCGAGTTGATTGTCCAATTTGGAACGCTTTTCGTACAACTCCAGTCTCTTTGAGGAATCCACATTGCTCGCAGCGCTGTGCAGGTTGTTGACAACGTTGCGATTGGTCTGCGTAATGGCGCTGATAGCATCGACTTCCCACATATAGTCATATGCGGCATAAGCCGTAGAGTCTATCTTTGTCATAGTTCCCATGGTCGACGCGCCGACAGTCTTAGCGAGCCCTTCCATGACATTGTTGAGGATCTCGATGCTCTTTTCTTCACTCAAGCCCGGGATAGGACTCATGGTCACCACATAAGTCGTGGGAACAAACACTGTTTCCTGCTCTTGGGCGGACTCGGGCACCAATCCCGAGATGCTGATCGCGCTGCGCACCGATTCGACGAGTTCGGCGGCTTCGACGTCGGTATATCCGGCGTTCATCACGGCTTTGTTCACGTTTTCGGGAGAAGTGAGCTTTGAGATGTATTCGCTCCTGTTTTCGATATCGGCGTCGTCGGAAATGAACATTGTTCCTTTATACATCGTATCTGTCGCTACGCTTTTGAGTATTGCCAACAGCGAACCGAATACGACCGCGACGATCAGCACGCTGACCAAGATCGTCACCCAACCTTTTTTGATGATGTCGACGAACTGCTTGACGGTCATTCCGTTGTTTTGGTTCATATCATCCTGCATATTGTCCTCCGCAGATGTTATGCTCGTTTTTTATTATATTATAAAACAAACGCGAGAGTTTGACAAGCATTTTTTGCGCATCGTCACGAAAGCGCGCATTATGCGTCCGCCTCCGGATAAAATCCGCCGTTTGGAATAATATCACTCAGCTTTTTCGGCGCGCATCGAAAACTCGCAGCCGCAATAATTTTGGCGATACAGTCCGTGCGCCGCGGAAAGACGTATGGAGTCGGCATATCCGTCCCGCTTTTTGAAGTCGTAGGGCAGCCACTTCACGCCGGCTCTCTCGCCCTCGCGCGCTCCTATCGCATTGATGACGACGCTGTTTTTGTGCGGACTGACCGTCAAAGTTGTAGTAAAATAATCAAAGCCGTTCCTCGCCGCATAGTCCGCCGCCGCGCCGAGACGCAGCGTAAAACACTTGGCGCAGCGCGCTCCGCCCTCCGGCTCCGACTCATAGCCGTCCGACGCGGCGAGGAACGGCTCGTGCGCATACTCATCGACAACGCACGCGATCTCGGGATGCGCCTCGACAAGGTAGCGGCGCTGTTCGGCGGCGCGCTTGTCATACTCCGCGCGAGGATATATGTTGGGATTGAAATAATAGACCGTCGCCTCGAACGCGTCAGCCAACACCTCTATGCAATGCGTACTGCAAGGACCGCAGCAGCTGTGCAGCAGCAGACGGGGCTTGCGCCCCGCCTCTTTGAGCTTTTCGATCTCGACGTCGCCGAGCCTTGCGAAATTGACGACGTTCAAAACGCATTCTCCAACAATTCGGTGATATAGGTAAAATTGCCCACGTCCGGATCGACGCCGCGGTATCTGCCTATAACCGCCTGCGCGATCGCCGGAAAGTCGGACTGGACCGCGCCTATTTGCGACAGCTTGGTCGGCAATTCCGCAAGCTCAGTCACCTTGTCCCAAAACTCGGCGATGCGCTCCGACGCGACTTTATCTCGCGCATTGAAGTTGGTCGACGCGTAGACTTCTTCGCCCGCGATCGGCATCAGAACGCCCTTGAAGATGCGCTCGTCGCTCATCCTCGTGCGGTAAAAATACGGAAAAAGTATCTGCGCAACGATCGCATGGTCGGCATGTGTGCGCATTGTCAATTCCGTGACGAGATCCCGGAAGATGCTGCCCCTCACATTGTAGTATGCTACGCCCGCCTCGACAATCGCCGCATAGATCGCCAAGAGATATTTCGGGTCGGCATTGTGCCGCATTGCAGGCAGAAGCGAATTGGTAACCACATGGATCGCCGACGTCGCATACGACTGCGCGATCATGTTGTCGGGAGTTTCAACAAAGCCCAAAATGCCCATCGCCAGCGCGTTGAGTCCCGCCGCGCCTATCGCCCTTGCGGGCATTATGTCGGTAAGCCTGCGATCCAAAACGACCGCGGACGCGCAAGCGCGGCGCGAATCGAAATTATAGAACATATTTGCGTCGCCGTCGACGATATGAACGCGCGTACTGACCTCTATGCCGCTCGGGATGCCGCATGGGAGCAAAAACAACGGCGCGTCCGTCCCGCCGTATTTCATCCGCTTGACCACCGGATCGTAACGGAACATATCGAACGCGGCTATGTTCTGCCCAAGCATCAGCTTGACCGCCTTGGCGACGTTGATGACTTCCGATCCGCCCAACCCTATTATGCAGTCGCAGTCGAACTGTTTGAATTTGGCAACTGCTGCGTCGCAATCTCGCGGAACGCCCGTCACGCCCGAACAGGTCGAGACAATCGCTATGTCGTCCTCTTTCATCGCCCGTTTTACTTCTCGAAAATAGCCGAGCCTCTGCGCGTATTCGTCCATTATCACGAGCGGTCTGGACGCGCCCTTCTCTTTGATCTCAAAGGACAGATTGCCGAGCGCGCCGCTGCCGCCGAGCAATTTCGTAGGCGACAAAAATGAAAACATCTTGGTCGATTTTTCCGTACCTGTGTTCATTGTCACAATATTCTCCTCAATATGCCTTCAACATCGGAGTAAGTCACTCTGACGGGATTGGTCATCAGCGAGTAGTCGCCGAGAACTGCGTTGACGACGGCATCAGTCTTTTCTTCGGCGACCCCCGCCTCGCTCAAAGTCAACGGCAGCCCCGCGTCTTTGCCCAAGCGTTCGATCATCGCCTTTACCACATCTACCAAAGCGCGGGCACGCTTATCGGCGTCGGTGAGCGCATAGCTGTCGTCGCCAACGAGATAGTACAGCGCCTGTGCATAGTCCGCCTCGCACGCCGCAAAATTAAATTCCAACACCGTCGGCAAAATGACGCCGACATAGTCGGCTCTGTTGCCTCCGCAAACGAGCGCAAGCGCGTTGCCGAGCGCGCGGGCAAGCCCTGCTCCCGCGGTGTTGTACGCCATGCCGGACAATATGCCTGCCTGGCGAAGCTGCCAATACGCCGCCTTATCGGACGGATCGCCGATAGCCCTGTCGAGGCTGTCTCTGATCGCCCTGAGCGCAAACAGATCCATGCTTTTGGTCAGCTTGCGGGCGTTGACCGAAATAAACGATTCGAGGTTGTCCGACAATACGAGCGCAGCGCCCTTGACGACCGAAGCGAGATCGATCTCCTCGCCGATCTCGTCGTCCAAAGCGCAGATGTCGGCGCATCCGGAAACGGAGCGGAACTCTCTGCCGTCGCCGTTTTCTTTTTTGAGATATGCGCTTTCGGTCACGCCGGACGCGGTGTTGATGCCCGACGGCACGATCGCAAACGGAACTGACGCCTTTTTGCGCGCGACGTCGACGCCCGCGATCGCGTCGAGGTCGCCCTCCTGCGACGTCAACAGCATACGCAGCGCCTTTGCGGTCGCAACGGCGTCCTCTCCTCCGCAGACTATTATGCCGTCGCAGGCGTTGATGCGGTAAAGCTCGCGCAGTTCGTAGACGGAGGCATAAGTTGCGACATCGTTGTTTGTGACATAATTTGCGCCGGGGCGCAGCCCGGTCGCGGTCAATGCCAGCCTGAGTTTGTCTGACAGCGGGCTTACGTCCGCCGCCGGATCGGTGACCAAAAGCACATTGGTCGCGCCGAGCGAACGCATCTCTTCTCCCAACAGTTCCAATGCTCCTCTGCCGCCCAGAATGCGCGGCGACGCGGGAACTTCATAGTAGAGGTTGCTCTCTTTCATCCCAGCCTCCCCAACAGGGTCGCAAACCTCAGCTTGTGTACGCTGACGTTCCTTTCAAGTAATTCCCTGCCGTTGCGTTCGAGAAACTTTTTGCTCATTATGTAATTCGCTATCTCGTCGAAAAACCGCGACAGCGTCATGATCTGGGACGTATCTCCCCTCGTGATCGTCTGACCTTGCGAAAAACACGCCGCAAGCGACTTTTTGCCCAAAAAGAACCTGAGCGCGGCGTCGTTGCTTTTAAACCTGACGTCGAGGTCGGGACGCGGAGCGCGGTCGGCGCTGCACAGATCAAACTTTCCGTCATTGCTGCGCACGAATATCTCGGCGCCGCCGGGTGCGGTGCCTATCCTTGCGACGAAACCGCTGCGGATCTTGGCAAATTCCGCCGCCGTCTCGGGGGCGTATTTGCAACACGCCCTGCAAGCCCTGCCCATATAAAATATATTGGCTGCAAGCAAAATTTTTTGAGTTGATTTGATATTTTCGGCGTTCATACTCTTCTCCGATACGTTTTCAGTATATCACACGCACCCGCCTCTGTCCATACCGCAGACGCTCCCGCGCGCGCTTTTTACAAACAATTTACAGAAAGCAACCGGCAACGTGAAAACCGCCGATAAAACCGTATCCTCCCGACGACCGCCCCTCCAGACGCCGCTTTGACTGCGTTTTGCGGCGCGGCGCGCATACGTCTAAGCGCCCGTTGACGGTCGCTTTCGTCGTTCGGTTCTCGGCAAGAACGCTCCTGATCAGAACGCTCATTTTTGAACGTTTGACCCGCAAACGATTGCATTCCCTGCAAAATTGTGATATATTCGGTGGTACGGAAGGTTTTCGGAAAACACTTCCGAATAAAAAAACCGAGGCATTTTATGAAAAACAGGCACATCGTCAAGTTGTGCAGAGCGGGTATTTTCGCCGCTCTTTACGTAGTTCTCACACTCCCGTTTGTAACGGTCACGATCTCCGAGATCCAATTTCGCCCGTCGGAAGCATTGACAATGCTCCCGCTGCTCTTTCCCGAGGCGATCCCCGCGCTGTTCGTCGGCTGTATGCTCGCCAATTGGATTGCGGGCGGAGCGATCCTCGACATATTTTTAGGCGCGCTGGTCACGTTGATCGCCGCGGTATGCACACGGCTCATCGGCAAGTTCATCCGCAACTTCAGGCTGTCGCTGTTCGCAGGCGGACTTTTCCCCGTCCTGTTCAACGCGCTGATCCTGCCCGGGATATGGCTGATCGCGTACGGGCAGCAAGAGTTCGGATATTGGCTCAACGTCGCGTTCCTCCTGGCGTCGCAGTCGCTCGTCGTCTATGTACTCGGCGTCCCGCTGACGCTTGCGGCAAAGGCATATCTCTCCCGCTCCTGCATTCGCGCCGCAAAAGCGGCGGCTGCCTCCTCCGACAACGCTCTGCCCTTGCGCGAAGATGATACAAAACGGCAATAACCGCATACGTATCGCCAATTTTATACAAATACAGCAAAAAGGAGCAAGTCCGACGGCTTGCTCCTTTTAACCGGTCGACTCCGGCAGATCATTCACTCGCTGGCGTCGTTTTTCTCCCGCCTGTCCGTACCGAGGAAGAACAGCGCGACGACGCCGGCGGACGTATGCGCGCCGATCACCGGACCTATGTCGTCGATAATCACCTTTTCGGGCGCGATGCCAAACCTCTCGCACACCATATCCTTGACGAACTGCGCGTCCTCGACACACATGCCGTGTCCGATGAATATCCTCTGCTGCTCGCTTGCGGGCAGCATCTTTTCGCCCATCTTGTCGACAAGCCCTTTAAGCGACTTTTTGCGCGAAATTACCTTGGCGATCGGGATGAGCTTGCCGGACGTGTTGACAAACAGCACGGGTTTGATGTTGGCGAGCGTACCGATGAACGCCGCGGTCTTGGTGACTCTGCCGAGGCGCGCCAAGTGGTTGAGGTCGTCGACGGTGAAATAGGAGCAAACGTGATCGACCAAGCTCTCGGCATACTCGATCAGTTCCTCAAACGTCGCGCCCTCGTCGCGCTTGTGCAACACATACCATACCAACAAGCCTTCGCCTATGCTGGCGTTGCGGCTGTCGACAATGGCGATCTTTGCGCCGGGATACTCGTTACGCAAATCGCCTACGACGCGAGTAGCGTTGTCGAACGAACCCGAAAGCCCGGACGAGAACACTATGTAAAGCACCTCCCTGCCCTCTTTGAGCAGCGGCTCGACATACTTGCGTATCGTCGCTTCGTCGATCATTGAGGTATTGGACTTTGCGCCCGCTTTCATACGGGTATAAAATTCGTTTGCGGTGAGTTTGTGTTCGACGCCGTCAAACTCCTCGTCGTCGAGCATATAGCGCATCGGCATCACCGCAAAATCGTCCGAATAGCACTGCTGCGGGAAGTCGGCTGTCGTTTCGGTAAGTACATAAGGTTTCATCTTTCCTCCTGAGCCGGGCAAAAGCCCTGCCGCATATGAAATTTTTTCAATTATATTATAGACTTTTTACGTTTAATTTGCATTAAATCTCTTTACAAATTTGATGCAACTTTGTACAATATACTACAGAATACTTCATAGTGTACGAAATTGAGCGAGGTGGCCGAAAATGGCAGAGGACAGAAGGATAAAAAAGACGCAGCGCGCGATAATACGCGCGACGGTAAAGCTGCTTGACACCGTCCCCATAAGCAAGCTGACGGTTGGCGAGATCTGCGCCAACGCGGACGTGAGCCGTTCCACGTTTTATCTTCACTATTACGACGCGACCGACGTCATCGATCAGGTCCACAACGAGATCATCGCCAGCATCTCCAACGTGCTGGACAAATTCGACTACGCTACGATACTCGTCAATCCCGAGCCCTTCCTCAAACAGGTATTCGACTTTGTGTCGGAACATCTCGACCTGTACATAAGTCTGTTGCAGAACAACTTTCATTCCGACTTCCGCCGCAGACTCAAAGGAATGCTCGAAAACAAAATCTTGCACGAAAACTCCTACCGCTATCGCGACAGAACCATGTTTGAATATTCGGTCTGTTTCCTGATCAGCGGGCTTGTCGAAACGATCTGCGACAACTTGCAGGACATAGGCGACCCATCCAAACGCGACGTGCTGCTCAACCTGCTTGCCACTCACATCAAGAGCGGATTCAATCTGCGCTGAATATGACTAAGGCGATCCTTTTGGACCGCCTTTTTACGCTCGTTTTGCTCACTCTTCGGGAGGCGGGCTATCTGCCTCGTCCGCCGGCTCTCGGACCGCGCCCGCGAAAGCGGCAGATCCCGCTTCGTTCAGGAGCGCAGCCTCCTCTCCGACAGTAGCTTGATCGTCCTTATCCTCTATCTTCGCCAAATGGCTTTCGGACAGCGTCTTGTCCATCTCGTCTTTCATCCTGCCTCCGATGGGATAGAAGAACATCGGCGCCGCAGACAGCACCAAGCTGATCGCCGGGATCAGCGACATCATCATAAAGATCGCGTTCTTCGCCGCAGGACTCTGTTCGGCGATGACGGTCACGCCGTCCACCGTCGACGGTTGGACATAATCGGACAATTCAAGTATGAGCGGCAGTACGCCCGCCGAAGTCGCCGCAGCTATCTTGCCTGCGAACGACACTGCGGACGATACCGTCCCCTCGGCGCGTACTTTGAACTTGTATTCGATATAGTCGATACACTCTCCGGCGAGGTTGAACGTGATGATGTTGTAGATGCCGAGCGGCATCCCGCCGAGAAAGAGAAACGGTATGGCGGCATAAAAATTGTAATCGGTCAATCTGCCGACGAGATAGAACAGTCCGAGAATGACCCCCGAACCTATGCCTGCAAAGATCGCCAGCGTCCGCGCGCTGAACTTGCGCAGCAGCTTGGGCATGAGCAGCATTGACGGAAACATCCCTATGCCGATCAGCGCCGCGCCCACGATCTGCCGCTGACCGTATATGAACGCTGCAAACCCGTTGGCGTCCTCGTAATAGTTGAACACATAGTCCGCCGCATAGGTGTAGGACGACTGTATCATATATCTGCCGAACGCAAGCACCCCGAACAGCATCAGCATACCAAGCGGCAGACACTTGCCCAACAAGCCGAGCGACTTTTTGACGGGCATCACTTCCTTTTGAGGCTCTATCCTCTCGCGGGTATAATATGCGGTCAGCGAAAACGGCGCTATCGCTATCGCCGAAAAAATGATCGCGCCGACCATCATGCCCGTCCTTATGCCAAGCACGTCCTCCGAGATCAGCAACGCGACCAACACGACCGGCAGCGCGCCGCCGATACTATTGAACGTGCGCGCGTGCGAGAGGAATCGGTTGCGCTCGTTGAGATCGGGAGTCATCGCATACGGCATTCCCCAAAACGGCACGTCGCATACGGCGTACATCACGCCCCAAACGATGTATATGACAGCCGCATAGACGCTCTTTCCGACGTCGTCCATGCCGGGAAAATCCACAAAAAGAAAAACGCCGAGGGCGCAGACTATGAACGGCGCGAAACGCAGATAAGGCCTCATCTTGCCGAAGCGCGACCTCGTTCTGTCGACTACGGCGCCCATGATAGGATCGCCGAACGCAAACAATATTCTGGCGCCCCACATGAGCGCCATGACAAACAGCAGGTCGAGACGCATGACATCCGTATAGAAACGGCTGAGCCAAGACGTCATCATCGCATACATCGCGCCCTGTCCGAGCGCCGCGAGAAGATATCCGCTCCTTTCGACCTTGCCTATATATGCCTTGTTTTGCGCTGTTTTCTCCATGGTCACTTGGGATATTGTATCACGCCCGCCTCTCGTTATGCAACCATATAGCGCCATGTCTTTATAAGTGAAAACTCATAGTTTTTCCGCAAAAGACGCGCTTTGCTTGCGCACAGCGCTCAAACTCGATATAATATCGGTATGGACACAAAATCGGACATATTATGTCTTTTGGAGCGCGATCGAGGCAAACGGCTCTCGGGCGAAAGCATCGCGGACGCGCTCGGCATTACCCGCGCCGCAGTCTGGAAAGCCGTCAAGTCGCTGATCTCGGACGGCTATGCCATAAATTCGGTACGGGGCGAAGGCTATATGCTCTCCCCTCTCTCGGACACCGTATCGGAAGCGGCGATCCGCGCCCGCCTGCCTCATAGGCTCAAAGACGCGGTCGTAGTCGTCAAACCGTCCGCGGTATCGACCAACATAGACGCCGCGACGCTCGCCGCCGGAGGCGCGCCAAGCGGCTCTATCGTCGTCGCGCTGTCTCAAAGCGGAGGTCAGGGACGCGTGGGCAAGTCGTTCGCTTCCCCCGAAGGCGGGCTGTATTTCAGCGTCGTACTCAGACTGTCGTCAGACATTTCGACAGCGCCGCTGATCACCCCCGCCGCCGCGGTTGCGGTCTCGCGCGCCCTTGAAAAATTGTCGGGCGTATCCGTCTCGATCAAGTGGGTCAACGACCTGTTTTACGGCGGCAAAAAGGTGTGCGGGATCTCCGCTCAGGCGACTGCGGACTTCTTTTCGTCTTCGCTGCGCAGCGTTATCGTAGGCGTCGGCATTAACTATGCGACAGACCCGTCGTCATTCCCTCCCGAACTCAAAGGAGTCGCCGGCACGCTTTTCCCGACAGGCGCGCCGCCTGTGCGCAACGACCTTATCGCCGCGATAGCGACCGCGCTGACCGCTTATGCTGACGACCTCGATCCCGGCAGCTTTATGCCCGAATACCGCCGCCGCTGCTTTGTCATAGGAAAGCGCGTAGACTATGTCTTGAACAACGTCTCGGAGAGCGGCATAGCCGAGAGCGTCGCCGACGACGGCGCTCTGATCGTCAAAACGGACGGGGGCGGACAACGCAGGCTATCCTCGGGAGAGGTCTCGGTAAAAATCAACGAAAAATAGCCGCCCGTGCCTATTAAATGCACAAATCAAAAACGGTTTCCTTCATTTCGACCGTCGTTTTTCCGTTTTTTATCCTGTCGTTCGTTAGCTGCGACGTCCAACAAAAAAGACGGTTGCTTATCGCTAACCGTCGAGCGGGAAAAAGACGCTCGTCGCGTCTTTTGTTTGTGGGCGGAAGATCACTCTTCGCTGATCACTTCAACAGGGCAACCCGCCGCACAGGTGCCGCAGGAAATGCAAGCATCTGCGTCGATAACGAACTTGTCCTCGCCCTCGCTGATAGCGCTGACCGGGCAGTTCGCCGCGCAGGAACCGCACTTGATGCAGCCGTCACCGATAACGTATGCCATAGTACACCTCGCTTGTTTTATTTGTATTTTGATTATATCACAAGTGTTCGGCACTTGTAAATACTTTTGCCGTGACTGATTTTGTATCATTCGATCGAGTCGGCGTCGTCGGGAGCGTCGTTCTCCTCTACCTCCCTCTCCTTTGCGCGCGGCGGCTGCTTGCCTCCGCCGATCACTTCAAACTCTCCCAAGCCGTAATACGTCTTGGTCACTCCGTCGTCTGTTTCGATCGCAACGCGTATACGCCGCCTGAGCATATCTATATCGTCCACTTTGCCCTCGCCGTCCGCGGTCTTGACGCGCGCGCCGTGCTTGGGCATCAGTTTTATCGTCTCGGCATAGTACTCGTTTTCGTATTTGAGACAGCACATCAGCTTGCCGCACATACCGCTGACCTTTGCGGGATTGAGAGACAGATTTTGATTTTTCGCCATCTTGACGGTGACCTTTTCAAAGTCGTCGAGAAATTGTATGCAGCAGCAGGGTCTGCCGCACATCCCCATCGCGCCGCGCATGCGTATGTCGTCGCGTTCGTATATCTGCCTCAACTCTATGCGCGTATGCATAACCGACGCGACGTCCTTGACCAATTCGCGGAAGTCCACTCTGCCGTCCGCAGTAAACGAAAAGATGACCTTGTTGCGGTCAAAGGTGTATTCCGCTCCGACCAATTTCATTTTAAGCCCGTGTTTGGCGATCTTTGCGGCGCAGACGTCCATCGCCTTTGCGGCGAGTTCAACGTTCTCCTTTGCGCGCATATCGTCCTGCGGCGTAGCCTTACGGATCACGGGTTTGAGCGTCCCCTTGATCTCGGAATCGTCGACCTGCATATTTGCGATCGCAACGACGCCGTACTCAACGCCTCTGACCGTCTCTACGATCGCGCCGTCGCCCTGTTCGAGCTGCTGACCCTTGGGGTCGAAATAATACGATTTGCCGTTTGCGGCAAACTTGATACCCACTATCTCCGGCATAGATATTTTACCTCCAATATTCCCAAAAAGAGAGAGTCAAGCGCCGACTGCGCGTTGCAATTGCGCTCAATCTTCCTCTTTGCCGCGGCGACAAGCCCCAGCGAATTAACGACCGAAGCCGTATCGAATGTCGACCTCAGTTGTTTGATCGCGCCGAACGCCTCGCCGCCGTCGAGCAGCAGTTCCAGCACCGTCTCGGTCATGTCCAGCACCGCCGACACGTCGTTCTTGTACGGCGAAAGCCGCGCGAGTTGTTCGTCCAGCTTTTTGCTGTCCGTCAATTTGAGCAAGATGTCGGCAACCAGCGCGAACAGCCTCGCAAAGTCGCCGTCCGAGACGAGCATCTTCGCCCTCGAATAGCTTCCGAAAGCGCACGCCGCCGCCCTGTCTATCACCTCGTCGCGGTCCAGTCCGTCGCGCGCCGCGCCCCACGGCGTCTCCTCTTGAAGGATGTCGGAGAGCTGCTCCCTCGAGAAGCCCTCGAACGCCAGCTTCTTGCACCTAGACGCGATCGTTCCGAGTACCGCCTGCGGCGACGGCGCGCCCAAAACGAACACTATGTCGGAAACCGGCTCCTCGAGCGTCTTGAGAAACTTGTTCTGCGCCCTCTCGTTCATCCCCTGCATATTGGTGACGACATACGCCTTGACGTCGCCGTCGAACCCGGTAAAAAAGGTGTCGCCGACCAACCTTTCGACGTCCTCGACGGTCAGCTTTTCGCCCTCTTCGACCGTCAGCGCGACATAGGCGCCGTCGTCTATCTTTTCGCAAACGCCGCATTTGCCGCACCCGCCTTGCGGACACAGCGCCGCCTTTGCGATCATCTTGCACAACTTTGCCCTTACGGCGTCGTCCTCGGTCAGTACGAGATAGCTGTGGTTCAGCCTTCCTCGCAGCTTGTCCTCTCGAACGGTACGGCACGGCAGCGAATCGCGCAACACATCGTCGAGCACGCTCACAATTCCACCCCCGCGCCTTTCAACGCGCTCAGAACCGCGGTGAACACCTCTTCCGCAGCAGGGCGCGCGTCAACTGCGATTATGCGGTCGGGGTACAGCCTCGCCGACTCGAGATAGCCTTGATATACCTTGCGGTGGAAGTCCATACCCGCGCTCTCCAGCCTGTCGGACGCGTCCGCTCCGCCCTTGCGGGCAAACGCCTCTTCGGGCGACATATCGAGAAATATCGTAACGTCCGGCGTGACCTCGCCACAAGTCAATTCGTTGAGTTTTACGATGTAGTCCGCGCCCAAGCCGCGCGCGACGCCCTGATAGGCGAACGTGGAATCGGTGAATCGATCGCAGACGACCAGCTTGCCCTCGTTGAGCGCCGGCGTGATCACCGTGTCGATGAGCTGCGCCCGCGCGGCGCAATAAAGCATCGCCTCGCAGCGTCCGCAGATCTCGCCATAGTCCTTGGTGAGGATGAGTTCGCGTATCTTTTCGGAAACCGCGTTGCCGCCCGGCTCGCGCAAAAACAAAAAGTCTCCCCCCTTTTCAGACAAATACTTTTTGAGCATCTCCACCTGAGTGGATTTGCCCACGCCCTCGCAGCCCTCAAATGTGACAAACTTCCCTTTCATATTTCTATTTTACCACAACCGCGCGCCCGTTTACAAGTCCGAAAAGCAAATGTTCTCTCTCCGTCAAAAAACGCGCGTCCTCTTTCGTGAACACCTCGCCTCTCTCTATGTACGGCACGCCGGGCGGATACAGACCTATCTCGGCGGCGCACACCCTGCCCGCCGCCTCTGCGAGCGGAACGAACGCGACCGCTCCGCCCGCGCCGCGCTTCTCCCTCTTTCGCGCGAGCGGCGGCTCGGGCAGTCTCCGTGTCGGGACAAACGAAGCAAGCTCTCGCGCAAGGATGGGCAGCGCGCCCTCGTTCTCTCTCGTCAAAATAAACACGAGCGCGCTCGCTATCGCCGCCTCGGGATATATACCCCTCTGCGTCAGAAAATGCGCGGGTTCGGAGGCGTCATAACCATCATTTACCAACACCAGCCGGCAAAAATCGTCAGATCTTGCGACTTTGAAAACACCCTTGTCGCTGCGCTCGAACTCCTGCCTTGCGGCTTTGATATTTGCGAATATCTCCTCTCCGTCGCGCTCATAGACTGCGCGCGCGAGATCTATGCTCGCCATCGTCGCATAAGACGGCGACGTGGTGTGGACGAGCGCCCTCGCATAGGTCGCCTCGTCGGCGTAGCCGCCGTCGCAAACCGTCATCAACGCGCCGCCTCCCGATACGGGCAGCGTCTTGTGCATGCCGTAGATCGAGACGTCCGCGAGCGTCAGGCGAGGCAGCTCCTTGCAAAACGGGAAATGCGCGCCATGCGCCGAATCGGCGACGAGCGTTATCCCTCTTCGGCGGCAAAGATCCGCAAGCGGCGCGTCGTCTGTCACATTGCCGAAGTAGTCGACATAATTAAAAAACGCCGTACCGCCCCGCACGTCGGACGCGATAAAAGCGGCGGCGTCGTCAAAGGCGACGGGAACAATACCGAGCAATTCGCATCCGCCGTAAAAACTCTTGTGCAGCTTGCCTACCGCGTAGACCGCGCCTTTCCCTCTTGCGACCGCCAAAGCGGTGTGCATCGCGCTTGTCGCACCGGCGGTGAAGAACAGCGCATGCTCCGCCCCGTAAGCTCTCGCGGCGAGATCCTGCGCCTCTGCGATCACGCCTGTCGGCGAAAGCATATTGTCGAGTCCCTCTATCTCGGTGAGGTCGTAGCCCGCCGCAGACAATACGCCGCGCCCTTTGCCGGAGTGTCCGGGCATGCAAAAACGCGCGACCGCCTTTGCGGCGGCGCGGTCGATGGCATTGAAAAGCGGCGCGTCGTATCTTTGCATAAAAAAGCAGTCTTGCGACTGCTCTCCCTTTTTATTTGCCTATCGGCTTCATTGTCGGGAACAAAAGCACGTCCCTTATGCTTGCCTGATCGGTCAAAAGCATGACCAGGCGGTCGACGCCGATACCGAGACCGCCCGTCGGAGGCAGACCATACATCAGCGCGTTGATATAATCTTCGTCCATCATCTGCGCCTCTTCGTCGCCCTTTTCGCGCTGTTTGACCTGGGCGAGGAAACGCTCCTTTTGATCGAGCGGATCGTTGAGTTCGGAGAACGCATTGCCCATCTCCCTTGCGGTGATGAAAAACTCGAAACGCTCGGTGAGGCGCTTGTCGGACGCCTTGCGCTTTGCAAGCGGCGACACTTCGACGGGATAGTCGTAGACGAATGTGGGTTGAACGAGCCTCTCCTCTATCTTTTGATCGAAACACTCGTACAGCAGCTTGCCCCACGAAGCGTCGTCGTCGAACTCGACGCCCTTCGCCTTTGCGGCGGCTTTGAGCGCGGGTATGTCGTCGCTACCGAAGTCTATACCGAGATACTCTTTGACTGCGTCGATCATCGACAGTCTGCGCCACGGCGGCGTAAGGTCAACGTCCTGTCCCTGATAGGTTATCTTCGTCGTGCCTTTGACCGTCTTTGCGACATACTCGAAGATGTGCTCGACAAGATCCATCATCCCGTGATAGTCGGTGTACGCCTGATACATCTCGATCATCGTGAATTCGGGATTGTGCTTGGTGTCCATGCCCTCGTTGCGGAACATACGTCCCAGCTCATATACCTTTTCGAATCCGCCGACGATAAGGCGTTTGAGATAGAGTTCGGGCGCGATACGCATATACATATCGATGTCGAGCGTGTTGTGGTGCGTGATGAACGGACGTGCCGAAGCTCCGCCCGCGATAGTGTTGAGAATGGGAGTCTCGACCTCGACAAATCCCTGAGAGTCGAGATATGACCTGATCGCGGTGACGATGCGGCTGCGCGTGACGAACACCTGCTTGACTTCGGGATTGGCGATGAGATCTACGTAGCGTTGGCGGTAACGCAGATCGGCGTCTTTTAGCCCGTGGAACTTCTCAGGCAGAGGCAACAGCGACTTGGACAGCAGCTCCACCGAATTGCAGTGGACGGAGATCTCGCCCATCTTGGTCGTGAACACCTTTCCTTTGACGCCGATGATGTCGCCGATGTCCGTCTTTTTGAACGCTGCATACGCCTCGTCGCCGAGGTCGTCGCGGCTGACATACAACTGTATCGATCCGGTGCAGTCCAAAAGATGCGCAAAGCTCGCTTTGCCCATCACTCGCTTGGAGATCATTCTGCCGGCGAGCGACACCGTCTTGTCCTCGTACTCGGCGTACTTGTCCTTGACGTCTTGCGCGTAGGCGTCCTTGTCGTAGCGCACTATCTCAAAAGGGTTGCGCCCCTCCTCGACGAGCTTTGCGAGCTTTTCGCGCCTGACCTTTACGATCTCCGCCGTATTTTGCTGTTGTTCTTCCATTACTTGCTGATTTCCACTATAGTGACTTCGTATGGCTCCTGAGCCGCGACGATAGCCTTTTCGCCCTTCTTTTTGCCGAGGATCGCCTCCGCAAGCGGGCTGGTGTTGCTGATCTTGTTTTGCATGATATTCGCCTCGGCGTTGCCGACGATCTGGAAAGTCTCCTCTCCTTCGTCGTCTCTGACCTTGACGGTGCAGCCGAGCGTGACCTTGTTGGAAGTCTTGGCGTCCTCGATGATGACGGCGCGTTCGAGTTCATCCTCGATGCGCTTGATGTCCGCCTCAATGATGCCCTGCTCCTCCTTTGCGGAATCGTACTCCGCGTTCTCGGACAAGTCGCCGAGTTCACGCGCGAATTTGATTCTCTCGGACGCCTCTTTTCTTCTGACGTTTTTGAGGTAGTCGAGTTGCTCTTTGAGTTTGTCGTAGCCCTCTTGGGTCAATACGAAATCCTTTGCCATATTTCCTCCGATGACCTTACGGCCAATGCTTATTTATTTATTTTTCATGCGATAGCTCAGCACATAGAGGCTTTCGCTCATCGCAATGTTCTCGACGGCGACGTCGCTCGGCACCTCGAGATCGATGGGAGCGAAATTCCACAAACTCTTGACACCCAACGCCACCAGCCTGCCCGCGACGTCGGACGCGACGTTCTTTTGAGTGGCAATGACAGCGATATCGCAGCCGTTCTGCTTGACATAATCGGCGAGCTTGTCCATACCGTACACGGGCACGTCGCCCACGAGAGGATCCTTGACCTCGACGTCGAACAGCGCCTTGACCCTGAACCCCTCTGCGGCGAAGTTCTTGTACCCGGCAAGCGCCCTGCCGATGTTGCCCGCGCCGATGATGATCATGTCATAAGGTCTGTCCAAGCCGAGGATCTCGGCGAGCTTGCGTTTGAGATAGGCGACATCGTACCCGTATCCGTGCTGTCCGAATCCGCCGAAGTTGCAAAAGTCCTGCCTGACCTGCGAGGCGGTAACGCCGAGCATACCCGCGAGCGTCCCCGACGAAACCTTGGTCACTCCTTCCTGCTCTAGGTGTTCGAGATAACGGTAGTATCGCGGCAGACGCTTGATGACTGCCTCCGAGATCACCTTGTTGCCCATATTTCCCTCCGATACGATTGTGGATGTATTATATTTTATAAAACAAGCGCGCGTTTGTCAATTCTTTGGCGCAGTTTGCGCCGCCGTTTTTGTTGACAATTTTTGCATGTTTAAGTACAATAACGGTATGAAAATTTGGGCAAAAGTAATGGACGGCGACAAGATCTTCGCCGATATCGTGTACGAGGACAAGTCGTCGGCGTCTTTCGATAACTTCGTCAAATGGGTGGACGAGATATGCAAAAAACTCGACTGCTCGACGCCTATCCTGCTGCCGCTCCACTTGCGCCGTTTCCTCGACTTCAAAAACGTCAAATTCAAACCGGACGACTTTGTCGAAGCGCTCGGACACGACATACTGATCCTGGAACAATTCTGACTTTTCCGCAAAAGCCCCAAAGCCATCATGCGTAAAACAGTTTCACTATCTCGCCTTTTATTTGCTCATACTGCTCGTCGCTCAAATAGCAATATGCGTGCTTGACGCCCGAAAACCCGTCCTTTGCGACGACCTGCGCGCCGATGCGGTATTCGCAATAACCGTCCTTGCCGTCAACGGTGACGCGGACGGCGTACTCGAAGTCGTTGTTCGGATAGCCGTTGTCCGTCGCTTCGACGTCGAGCGCGTCCACCTTGGCGATGAAGTCCGCCATCGCCTGTCCGCTCAACGGTTTGAGTACGCCCGCACCCGATACAAGGGTGACCGAGGTTATCTTCTCTGCATCTATGCCCATTTGCGCCCACGCGCCCTGCATATCCGCGCACCCGCACAGCGACAGCGCGAGCATTGCTATCAGCGCGGCGGCTATGACGATATATTTTTTATGTTTCATGTTTCACCTTTCGTTTTCGCCGAGGTTGCAAAGCTGCGGCGATTGTGTTATTATTATTTTACCGCATTTCCATTATAAGGCAAACGGCGGCAATTTTCAACTCTGCGGAGCGCAAAAAAATGGCTTTGTGCAAACTCACGCGCGAAGCGGCTGACGACGGTTTCACTCTTGTCGACAACCGCTTTATACGCGAATATCTTCCCGACGCGGATGACGGCGCCGTCAAGGTCTACCTGACGGGGCTGTGGCTTTGCCGCGCCGACGCCCCCCTTTGCGACAACACTTTGACGCACGTCTGCGACATGTTGGACATGACCGAGGCGCAGGTCACCGCGGCGTTTGAATATTGGCGCGACCGAGGACTCGTGACGATCGTGAACGCGTCTCCTCTCGAAGTGAGATTCAACCGCGTCGGTCAAGGAGTCAAGCTGTACAAGCCGGCGAAGTTTGCCGATTTCAACGCGCAATTGCAGCGCGTCTTTGCCGACCGCCTGCTTTTGGAGAGCGAATATCTCAAATATTACGAATTTCTCGATTCTACACGTCTGCCGCAAGAGGCTCTGCTGTTGATCGCCGCCTATTGCGTGCGGCTCAAGGGCGACGGCGTACGCACCAATTACGTGCTTACCGTCGCGCGGTCTTGGTACGATCTCGGCATCCGCACCGTCGAGGACGCGGAAAGACACATCGAGCTTGAGGACGCTTCGACAGAAAACTTGCGCAAGATCGCAAAAGCGCTCGGCAAAAGATCCGCGATCGACCTGGACGACAAGCAGTTGTACGTCAAATGGACGACGAGTTGGGGCTTTGACGACGAGGCAATCCTCGCCGCCGCAAAATTGTGCAAAAAGCGCGGCGGCATGGAGCGGCTTGATTCTATCCTCGACGAGTTGTTTATTGCAGGGCGCTTTGACGCAGAGAGCATACGCGACTACGGAGCGCGCAAGCAGGAGCTTTACGATCTCGCCAAGGAAGTCACCCGCGTGATCGGCGTGCGATACGAGAATTTGGACACCGTCATCTCCCACTACATCGGGACGTGGCTGTCGCAGGGATTTGACGACGCGGCGATCAGACTCATCGCCGAATATTGCTTCGTCAACGGCATCCGCACGCTGAACGGTATGAACGCGGCGGTTGCGCGGTTTTACAAGCACGGCTGCCTCAACGTCGCGGCGATCGACGAATATCTTTCGTCTTTGGCGGAGCGCGACAAGGAGATAAAAGCCGTCATCGAGGCTACGGGCAGCTCGCGCGGCGTGACCGCGTCCGACCGCGACGCCTACGAGCTTTGGACGCAATGGGGCTTCGACGGCGCCGCGATACTCGCGGCGGCAAAAGCGTGCGCGGGCAGACCTCTCGCTTTCGGCGCAATCTCCAAGACGCTGACCGACTGCCGCGACGCCAAGATATTCGACGCGGCGGAAGTGGCGAAGCGCGCGTCCGTATCCGCGTCAAAGACGCCCAAGCGCGAACGCGGCGACTCGGAACGCAAATACACCAAAGAAGAATTGTCGTCCTTCTTCGGCGATCTGCACGACTTCGACGACATAGAGGTGTGACATGAACGCGCAGGACAAGGTAAAAGCTCAGATCAAGGCTCGGCTGACGGAGCTTCGCCGGCTTGAACGCGAAGACGCAATGCGCCGCCTCTCCGATGCGCGCAAGGACAAGGTCTTTGCCGAAGCGGAGCGCGCTCTCGCCAAGGCACAACTTGCCGCGGCTGCGGCGCGAGCAAGGGGCGAAAGCGACCGAAAACTCGAAACAGGTCTTAAAAAAGCGCAGGAGGAATACGACGCTGCCGCGCGCCGGATAGGCGCGGACGTCTCCGTCCACCGCCGCTGCGCCAAGTGCGGAGACCAAGGCTTTGACAAAAACGGCGCTCCCTGCGACTGCATAAGAGAACAATACGTCTCCGCGCTCAAAAGAGAATGCGGTGCGGACGGTATTCCTCAATTCACATTTGACGACGATCGTTCGGCAAAGATGAACTGCGCCCAATCGGACGCACTCGTCAAGCTGTACGACGTGATGAAGAAGTTCTGCGCCAAGTTCGACGGCAGCCGTATCAAGTTCGTTTTGCTTTGCGGTCAAGCCGGCACCGGCAAGTCGTCGCTCGCCTACGCGACTGCCAACGAGCTGCTCTCGCGCGGGCATTCGGTGTGCTGTCTGTCAGCGTTCGACTTCAACAACGCGCTTCTGAAATACCACACTTCCCGCCTCTCCGACCGCGCCGCCGTCATGGAGCCGCTGACCGACAGCGACTTCCTCGTCATCGACGATCTCGGATCGGAGACGGTGCTGCGCAACGTCACGCTCGAATATCTCTACAACATCGTCGAATCCCGCCTCAACCGCGGCAAACGCACGATGATCACAACAAATCTCTCTCTCGAAGAACTGATGGCTCGCTACGGCGAACGCACCGTCTCTCGCATGCTTAACAAACGCTATGCGCTCGCCTACGACCTGAAGGGAGACGACCTGCGTCTTTTCCGTTCTTAAGAGCACCCCTTGCCGTTTCGCGCCCGCTTTGCGGAGCGCGACCAAGTCCGCCGTGCCGACGTGCTTCTCTCGTATTGTCTGCGCCGATACTACACGTTGCGCGCGGCGCAAACATTTCAGCATCCGTATGAGTTTCGGATGAAATATACGACAGCATTTCCCTATACGACACAAGGGGCGGGTCTTTCGACTCGTCCCTTGCGTCGTATGATAAGGTATGGTTAGGGAAGTCGCTTTGCAGCGACGGAACAGTTATTTTCGCCGCCTGTCGACGGATGGACAAAGATGTTTCCTCTGCCCGCCCCTTTCGGGGACTTTTTTGAAAGAGAGGACGCAGAAGTCTGTGCAAAGAGGTTTGGCGTTTGCGCCCTCTCTCTCCCGTTTGCCGCGTCCTTGCGTGAAGTCTTGGCAGTGTCGTCACGGACGCGGTCTTGAGCGCGCTTCCCAAGGCCATAGGAAGAAGAAACGTTTTGTTGCGGGCAGCGCGCTTGTTGCCGTTTGATGTTTCCCCGTCCCACACCCCCGCGCACATCGCGCGGAGGCGGAGGAGGTGGAAAGATATACCTTTTCGGGTATAAAGTTATGTTGTCTTGCTTATGCCTGCGCGGCTTTGACCGTGACGTCAAAGTAGGCGTTCGTGGTCGTTCCGGCAAACGTATATTCGATGTCAACGTGGTATTTGCCGGCTGCGGTGAACTTACCGTCAGTCAATTGTACCGTTTCACCTGCGTTGTCTCCGTCGAGCGCCGTTACCGTCATCGTCATATCGCATACTTTGGTGTCGGTGTCTTTGATGTAGACACCATACTCGCCATCATTGCCATACTTGAATTCGAGTTTCTTTTCTTCGCCGTCGACTTCATAGTATGCATAGGTGGTGGTATTCACGGTATTGCTCGGAAGTTGCTCGCCCTCATTGATTGTCTTGTTGCTTCCGTAGAATGTATACACCGAGGTTTTATGCGTGTAATGCCATCCGTCGGCCTCAATGGTAACTTCGATAGCGTTTTGCGCACCGGACGTACTCGCCTTGACGACATCGTCATTATATATAATCATGCCGTCAGTGGTAAACTTAACGTCTTCCGTCTTCTTACCCTCGGAATCAGTGTACGTGTTCTTTACGGTCACTTTCAACACTCCGTCATACTTATCGCCGTCTTCCGTGACAGCCTCAAAGGTCTGGCTTTCTACGTCTCCGCCATGCCGCCGTCCGCAACGTGTTTTTCGCATATGGTTTGCGGATCGCGCCCCTTCTTCTCTCTTTTGCCGATATGCGCTTGCCGCGCTTGCAATACTCCTATTGTTTTGATATAATAATTTTATCCATATTCCGCGACGCGTGGAGGCGCATATGTTCATTTCGGATCTGTTCAAAACAAAAAAGGCGGTCTGGTCGTTCGAGATTTTTCCCCCGAAACCGACCGCCGATCTTGCCGGCATAAAGGCGACGGTAGGCGCTCTTGCCGACCTCAAACCCGATTATGTATCCGTCACTTGCAGCGCGGGCGGCTCGGGCAACTCGCGCACCAACGAGATCGCGGATATGCTGTTGGACGAATACGGCATTTTACCACTCGCCCACCTCACCTGCATCAACTCGACCAAGGACGAGATCCGTTCGTCTTTGAAACAATTGCAAGGCGACGGCGTCGCCAACATCTTGGCGCTTCGCGGAGACCGCGTACAAGGCGCAGCTCCTTCGCCCGACTTCAAACACGCGGACGAACTGGTGCGCTTTATACGCTCGGAGGGCTATGACTTCGACATTGCCGGCGCGTGCTACCCCGAAGGACACCCCGAAAGCCGTGACCTGATCGAGGACATCAACAACCTCAAACGCAAAGTCGACGCCGGCGTCACCCACCTCAACACTCAATTGTTTTACGACAACGACGACTTCTTCCGCTTCCGCGACATGCTCGCAGTCGCGGGGATAGACGTCCCCGTCCAGGCGGGCATCATGCCGCTCGTAAAAAAGACGACCGTAGACCGCACCGTGGGGCTGACGGGCGCCAAAATCCCCGCCAAGATCTCGCGCATGGTTGCGCGCTTTTATGACGATCCCGACTCTCTGATGCAGGCGGGCATCGCCTATGCGACCGACCAGATCGTAGACCTCATCTCCGCAGGCGTCGACGGCATCCACCTGTATGTGATGAACAACGCATACGTCGCAAGGACGATCACTGACAACGTCTCGTCGCTGCTCGCGGGCGTCAACAAATGAAAATAAACCGCCGCGAGCTGCTGCGCTATCTCGGCTGGAAAGGTCAAGATATCGACACCGGCACACAAAAAGCCATAGACGAAGTATGTTCGTCATGCACTTTGACCGCCCGTCCCGCGCACACTGCGAAAGCGTTCGATTATGACGGCGAAACGCTCGTCGGCACAGACTTCACGCCCCAAGGCAATGACATCCGACGCCACCTCGAAGGGTGTGCCAAGGTCATCGTGCTTGCGGTGACGATAGGCGTCGAGACCGACCGCTTGATCGACAGACTGTTCGCCTCGTCCGCCCAAAAGGCAGTGATCGCCGACAGCGCCGCGTCCTGCCTTGTCGAAAGTCTCGCCGACGATGTCTGCGACGAATTGCAGCGTAAGTACGGTCCTCTGACCGCGCGCTTCTCTTGCGGATACGGCGACTTTCCGATCTCCGCCCAGCGCGGCATATGCGCGCTGCTCAGCACAGACACCCGCATCGGGCTGTGCGTCGACGCGGGAGGCTCGCTCGTTCCCCGCAAATCTATCACCGCAATCGTAGGCATAAAAGGCGGAGGCAAGCCCTTCCCTTTCTCTCAAACCGACAAATGCGCGCTGTGCGGCAACAAAGACTGCACCGCACGCGATACGGAGTCAAAATGAAGAATTTCCGCGATTTCATATCCGACCGCATCGCCGTCTTTGACGGAGCGATGGGGAGCATGCTCCAACATATGCGCGTCGACACCGGCACTTTGCCCGAAAAGCTCGTGCTGTCCTCGCCCGAGGTCTTTTCCGATATTCACCGCGCATACGCAGCAGCCGGCGCGGACGTCATATCTACCGCGACCTTCGGCGCAAACGCCGCAAAAGCCGGCAACTTGTCCGACGACATCATCCGCGCCGCCGTCAAGCTGGCGCGCGAGTCGGCGCCCGGCAAATATATCGCTCTCGACCTCGGTCCGACAGGACAGATGCTTGAACCTCTGGGGACGATGACCTTTGACGAGGCATACGACGTCTACCGCCGCGCAGTCGTCGCCGGCAGCAAAGCCGATCTTATCCTGATCGAGACGATGTCCGACCTCGCCGAACTGCGCGCCGCGCTGCTCGCCGCCCGCGAAAACAGCGATCTTCCCGTCATCGCGTCGATGACCTTCTTCGACAATATGCGCACGTTCACCGGCTGCGACGTCGCCTCGTTCGCGCTGACCGCCGCTCCGCTTGCAGACGCGATAGGCGTCAATTGCTCGCTCGGTCCGGACAAACTGCTGCCGATAGTCGAACAATTGACCCGTATGACCTCAAAGCCGGTCATCGTCCAGCCCAACGCGGGACTGCCCGACGAGGAGGGCAACTACTCGGTCGGGGCGGACGAATTCGCTTCTTATGCGGAAAGATACGTCGATCTCGGCGTTGCGATCATAGGCGGATGCTGCGGCACAACGCCCGACCACATCAAGAAACTGCGCAATATTGCCGATTCTAAAAATAGACGCCCGTGTGCGTTAAAGCCATTTCCTGCGGTCTGTTCCGCTCGCCGTACGGTGACGTTCGACGGCGTCCGCGTGATCGGCGAGCGCATCAATCCGACAGGCAAAAAAGCGATGAAAGAGGCGCTGCGCAAAGGCGATTTCGACTACGTCGTCCGCCAGGCAATAGAGCAGGAAGAAGCAGGTGCGGACATCCTCGACGTCAACGCCGGGCTGCCCGACATAGACGAAAAAGCTACGCTCGTCCGTATGGTCGAGCTGCTGCAAAGGGTCACCGATCTTCCGTTGCAGATAGACTGCACCAAGCCCGACGCGATCGAAGCGGCGCTGCGCGCATACCACGGCAAAGCGATCGTCAACTCGGTGAGCGGTGACGACGACGCGCTCGACACGATACTCCCCGTCGTCGCAAAGTACGGCTCAGCGGTCGTCGCGCTGTGCGTGGACAAAAACGGAGTACCCGAGACCGTTGACGACAGACTGCGTATCGCGCGCAAAATCATTGCCGCAGCCAAAAAGCACGGCGTACCCGAACAGGATGTGTTCGTCGACTGCCTGACCTTGACGATCGGCGCGCAACAGGAACAAGCCGTCCGCACCCTCGAGGCGATACGCTGCATAAAAAGCGAATACGACGTGCGCACGGTGCTGGGCGTCAGCAACATCTCTTTCGGTCTGCCCGAACGCAAGGCGATCAACTCCGCGTTCCTCTCCGCCGCGCTGTGGGCGGGGCTGGACGCGCCCATACTCAATCCCAATATTCCCGAAAATATACAGGCGGTCGCCGCATACAAGGCGCTTTGCGGCGAGGACGTCAACTGCGCCCTCTACACCTCAAAGTACTCCGCCGCTCCTCAACCTGCGGCAGCGCAAGACGATGAACAAAGCCTCGACTATCTCATCCGCAAGGGACTGCCCGCCGCAGGCGCCAAAACAGCGCAATTATTGGCAGCCGGCGTCGCTCCGCTCGAACTCGTCAACGGACAGCTCATCCCCGCGCTCAACGCAATAGGCGACGATTACGAAAAGGGCGTGGTTTTCCTGCCGCAATTGATCGCCGCCGCAGACGCCGCCAAGCTGTGCTTTGACGAGATCAAAAAGCGTATGCCCGAAGCGTCCGTCAAAGGCGACACGATCGTACTTGCCACCGTCGAGGGAGACGTCCACGACATAGGCAAGAACATTGTCAAAACCGTACTTGCCAACTATGGCTACGACGTCGTCGACCTGGGCAAGAACGTCAGGTGCGAAACGATCGCCGCCGAGGTCAAACGCCGCGGCGCGAAACTGTGCGGGCTGTCCGCATTGATGACCACGACAGTGCCCAATATGCAACGCACGATCGAACTTCTACGCCGCGACTGCCCCGATTGCGTCATTATGGTCGGCGGCGCGGTGCTGACAGAGGACTACGCGCGCAAGATCGGAGCAGACTACTATTGCAAAGATGCCGCCGCAGACGTACGCATCGCCGCACACATATTCAAAGGCGAAACGCTCGACCTTCCCCGTCTAAGGGATTGAAGAACCATACCGAAAGCGCATTTCGTCGTCCGGAAGCGGTTGACATTGCGCCGACACGGCGATATAATTGACATATCCTCGATCGAGTCTCCCTCGATCGAAGCGAATACACAATAGACCGCGGCCCTTCCGTTGTACCCAACGGCAATGCCGCGTTCGGAGCTGTAAGGTTCGGGAGTCGCATCGAAGAAAAGATGCGGCAAACCGTCAACAGTGGGAATCTCGGTGCAAATCCGTCGCAACAGCCATTACCGTGATCGGCGCAAGCCGTAAGTCGGAGGACCTGCCTCACAGCTTTTCGGAATCGGTCTTTGGGCAATGAAGGACCTCGCCGACGCGTCGCATTGCGTTTCGACTTCGTTGCCTTCCCGTCGGGAAGGCTTTCTTTTGTCCAAGCCGTAAAATCATGATATCAACACGGAGGCAAAAAAATGACAACTTATACTACATTCAAAAGGTTCGCTTTTGCAATCGTTTCTCTCCTGCTGTCGCTGTGCATTTTCGCTGCGGCGGCTGCTTGCGTCGATGACAAAACACTTGATGAAACCGTCTTTGACGACGGCGCGTCTATGACTCTCGTCATAGAAGAGGAACCTCTGCGCAAAGTAGAAGTCGACCTTGCGGGAATGAGCAGGAATTGTTCCCTTCTCGACGTTCTCGACAAGGCAAAGATACGCTATGACGCTCAGGATGGTTTCCTCACCTCGGTAGGCGGACTAACGCCTGCCGCGCCCGAGTTCATATATCTCTACACTTCCGTCGAAACGGACTTCGACGTGTCGCAATACGCTTCTACGATCGACTTTGACGGTAAGACGCTGACCAATTCCGGCGTCGGAGCGGCAGAGATGACGATCAAGGACGGATGCGTCGTCTACGTCGGCACGATCGTCTATCGATGAACGGCAGAGACAGAGCATACCGCGGGGCTCGCTTTGTCGCCTACACCGCGCTCGCGGCGGCGTCGCTGACTGCGGGCAAATTCGTGCTGTCGGCGATCCCCAACGTCGAGATCGTTACGCTCTTGTGCGCGGTCTACGGCTTTACTCTCGGCGCGCAGGGCGTGCTGGCGACCTGCATCTTTGTCGCATGTGAAACGCTGATCTACGGCATAGGCGCGTGGGTCGTCACCTATGCGATACATTGGCCGGCGGTCGCGCTCGTGTTTTGGCTGCTCTCAAGATTTATCAAGCCGTCGCGCGTTATCCCCGCGATCGTCGCGGTCGTGATGACGGCGGCGTTCGGAGTGCTTTCATCACTCGTCGACGTTGGGCTGTTCAGCGGTTTTTGGGACAACTTTTGGCAACGCTTTGCGATCTACTACGCCCGCGGCGCGGTGTTCTACATCACCCAGATTGTCTGCAATGCGATAGTTTTCCCTCTCCTCTTTAAGCCTTTGGCAACGTTCGTTGAACGAGCATCATTCCGCTAACCGCTCGGATCAAAAATACCGTTAACCTCACGTTTTGTGCGGTTAAAAGGAAATTGATGATATAAATACTTTATATCCTTGATTAATTTAACCTACAACTTAGAATATCTATATCAAACCACATAATATTGTGCTTCCGAATTTTTCTTGAAATTATCTTATTCTCTATTGACAAGTTTGCATACTTATTATACAATATAATCGGTTTTTGGCTGCGAGAATCGGCGGCTTTACCAACTATCTGCCCGTCGCGATCGATCGCTGTGCGATTGTTGATCGCGGC
>CALWKU010000029.1 GCA_944381345.1 uncultured Christensenellaceae bacterium | reverse complement strand
GCGTCTCGTCGTCGGTGATCTTGCGCGAAACGCCGACATAGTCGAGCCGCGGCATGAGTATGACCACCCTGCCCGGTATCGTGATGTTCATCGAAATGCGCGCGCCCTTGTTGCCGAACTCGTCCTTTTCGACCTGACACAGCACCGTGTCGCCCTCGCGAAGATCGAGCGTCTTGTCCGCGCTGACCTGCTCGCCGTCGATGACGACATCTCCGGCATAGAGGAAGGCGTTGCGCTGAAGCCCGATGTTGACGAACGCCGCCTGCATTCCGGGCAGCACGTTCTCGACCTTGCCCTTGTAGACGTTGCCCACAAGTCGGCTGAGGTTCTTGCGCTCGACCCAAAATTCCTCCAAAAGGCCGTTGTTGGCGATGCACACCTTGGTACTGTTGGGGTGTACATCGATCAAGATCCTTCTCATTGTATCCTCGAAAATTTTCGCCCGAAGGCGGTTTTTACGAACCGAGACGCTCCTTTGCGAGGGCTGCCGCGCCCATCATGCCCGCCTTGTTGCCGAGCGCCGCCTGCAACACCCGCACGCGCGGATTGTGCGCGTTGGCAATCAGCCCCGCGTTGAGCTTGTCCTCGAGCGGCGCGATCAACGGCGCGCCCTCGTTGGACACCCCTCCTCCTATCACGAAAGCGTTGGGGTGGAAAATGTTGCCCAGGCTGATCAGCCCGGTGACGATGTAATCTATGTATTTGTCGACGACCTTGCGCGCGACGGGATCGCCCTTCTCCAACGCCGCGAAAGCGGTACGCGCGGTGACCCTGTCCGAACGCGCGGCGATCCCGGCAAGTAAGCTGTCCGGCGCGTCTGCGATCGCCTGCTTGGTCTGCTCTATCAATGCGGTCGCGGACGCATATCTCTCCCAACATCCGCGCAGACCGCAATTGCATTGCAGCCCGTCCTTGATTATGATCATATGCCCCGCTTCGCCGCCCGCGGTCGCTATGCCGCCGAACAGCTTTCCGTCAAGAATTATACCGCTGCCCACGCCTGTACCGAGCGTGATGAGGATGACGTTGCGCATCCCCTTGCAGCAGCCGTATTTATATTCGCCCCAAGCGGCGCAATTGGCGTCGTTTGCCGCCTCGGTGTGCTTGCCCGTCAGCACCTCGAACAAGTGCGTGATCGGGATGTCTCGCCAACCGAGATTGGCGCAATAACTGACCGTACCTGTACGCTGATCCACTATGCCGGGGACGCCCATGCCGACGCCCGCGACCGCATTGAAGTCAACGCCCGCGCCGACGCACAATTTTGCGAGATTGACGGCGATATCGTCAAGTATCTCGCCGTGAGGCCGCTCCGCCCGCGTCTTGAACGAAATATCTGCGACGATGCATTCGCGCTCGTCGTCTATGAGTCCCAATTTGATGTTTGTGCCGCCGATGTCGACTCCTGCGTAGATCATGGTCACGTCCTCGAAGTATCTGGTTTATGTTCAAAGTATAACATATGGCGCGCGCGTTTTCAATAGTATTTTACAATATTTAGCAAAAGCCGTCGGGTATTGCGCCGGCAAACAAAAGACGCATCGGAACGCGGCGCATAAAACGTCTTTGCGTTGCGGACGAAGCGACGCTCACTCCCGTCCGTAAACCGCGGCGAGCGCGTCGCCTATACGCATCGACAACTCGCACTCGGCACAGATCACGCCTATGTCGTTCTCGTCAAGTTCGTACAAAGCAACGCCCTTTTCGTCCACTATCTCAAATGCCGCGACGCTGTCTCGCCGAAGCTGTCTCACCAGCGCCGAAACGGGTGCGTCGGCAGATATCGCAAACCTCTTTTTTTCGACACAGGCACGATAATTTTTGCAAAATATTCCGTTGCCTGCAACGTGCATTATCATCGCGTCTCCGACCTTGAATATCGCGCCGTAAAGCAGAAAAAATCCGAACAGCATCAATGTGGGATTGAATTGCGAAAACGCTGTCGCAGCGCCAAGAGCGGCGACCGCCGTTCCCGTAGCTCCGCCCGCTATGCGCATCGCGTTGAGCGCGCGCTGTTTCTTTTTGGCAAACGCAAAGACGACCCTATACCCGTCGAGCGGATATGCGGGCAGCAGGTTGACAAGACACATAGAAATGTTTGCGGCGCATACGTCTACGGTATATGCGTAGCAGTCGGGGATCAGCCACCACAGCGCGACCACGCAGACAGCGACCGCCGCGTTAAATACGGGAGCCGCCAGCGCGATAAACGCGTTGTCGGACGCAGAATATCTCTCCCCGCCGTCTATCACTCCGCCGTAAGGCATCAGCGTGATCGCGCCGAGCGTATAACCGCGCCACGCCGCCGCACGCGAGTGCGCGAGTTCGTGCGCAATCATGGCGGTGACATAGCCGCCGAGCGCGAGCGCTCTGCCTGTAAACACGAAATACAGGCACAGCAGCGCGAACAGCGGATGTATCCGCAGCTTCATCCGCCGATCGCAAACCTCGCTACGGCAACCGCTACGGTAATTGCCAGACATACCGCCGCCTGCACGATGAATATATCGAGAAGCTGCGGCTTGCGGCGCGCTGCTGTCTGTTTGCCGTAGGTGACGTTTTCCCTCTTGCGGAATTCCGAGCCGAGCAGGCTCCCCTCGTCGTATTTCATAGACACCTCCCCCGCTTGCGCGGTTCAAGGTATTATACGGCGAGCGGCGCACGAATATGTCAGACCGCCTCTATACGTTTGAGCCTTGACGCGCTTGCCTTTATCGCTACGGTGAATCCGTCGACGGACGGCGTGATCACGACCTCGCACTCGCCGCACGGCATCATATAATAGCCGAGCAGGCGGTCAATGTCGCTCTTGAACGCGCGCATATAGCCCTCGCCCAAATCCAGCTTATCTTTGAGCAACATATTCCTCACCCTCTCCGATACGGTCATATCTGCCTCCTCAAATACATTTTCAATCTTCCTAATACGCCGCGATAGTTGTATGTACAGTCGTACAATTTGCGCCCGCCGTCGGTCAGATTGTCGGCCAACATCGCTATTGCGCGCGTGGACGGCGCATACGGCATCTCCGCGCCCGTCTGTCCGCATACCGCTACCGCGTCGTCCTCGGGCACGTACGCCATCGCCGGATGCCCGAGCGCCTCGGCGATCTCTGCTGCGGATAGGCTGCGTCCGTCCATCACCAAGTCGCCGCGCACCCTGTTGACGACGACTCCGACCGCGTGCAGCGGATATGTCCCGAGCAACGTAAGCGCTCTGTCCGCGTCGCGTATCGCGCCCGGATGCGGCGTCGTGACGACGAGCGCCTCGTCCGCTACGCAGACGGCGCGGTGAAATCCCTCGTCTATCCCCGCCGGGCAGTCGATCAACACAAAGTCAAAGTCGTCGTCCAACCTCGCCAACACGGACGCGAGCGCGTTTTTTGACAGCCGCGCGCAGTCGCAGCGCACGCTTGGCAGCAATTTGAGTTCGCGGTAACTGCTGTCTTCTATCAACGCGTCGGACAGTCCGCACCGTCCCTCGGCGACGTCGTGGATGTCATATACGACGCGCGTCTCCATGCCGAGCGCAACGTCGAGGTTATTCAGCCCGAAATCGGCGTCGACGAGTAGCGTTCGCTTGCGTTTTCGCGCCAGAGCCAGCCCGAGCGCGGCGCACACCGTCGTCTTACCCACTCCGCCCTTGCCCGAAGTCAAAACTATCCTTCTTGCCATATGATACCTCGAATATCAATTATAGCGCGCACGACAGCCCGCGGCAAAGGCGAAATAACACAGCCAAACGCTTATCGTGACGAACAAGCGCAAAAAAAGACGCGCCTCGCGGCGCGCCGTAGCGAATGCAAAGTTTTTAGATCGTCTCCACGTTGAGGAAACCCGCAAGTCTCTCCGCGTCACGGAAAAAGCCCAACGCTCCCATCGCCGCGGCGGTCTCGGGCATATCGGGCACGCGGACGGGTATGTCCAATTTGCGCTCGATATAATCGGCAAGCCCGGGCATATATGCGGTGCCTCCGCACAGCGTGATACCGCCCGTGCAAATGTCCATCGCAATGGATTCGGGGATCTGAGCCGTCAGATTGAACGCGACCTCGACGATCTTGTCGATGAGTTCCGCGACCGGCTCGCGCAATTCCGCTGCGGTCAGCTTGACGCTCATCTTCTCGTCGCCGTGCAGCGGTTCGGTGTTGATGACGATTGGCGAGCGGTCGCCCTCGTACATATTTACGATCTGACGTTTGATGTCCTCCGCGCTCGATTGACGTATCTTGCAGCGGCGCGAATCTATCACATAGTCGACGATCGCTTTGTTGATCTCGTCCCCGCCGATGTTGACGCTGCATCCCGCAATGATGCCGTTTGCGTCGCATACGGCGATCTCGCTCTTGGACGCGCCTATGTCGATGACAAACGCGCCTTCGCGGTGTTCCAGCCCCTCGAATACGGCAAGCGGCGACTCGACGATCGTCACCTCGTCCGCACCCGATTTGAGCAGCACTCGCTCGATACAACGCTTGTCCATATTGCCTATCCCGCACGACACGCACGCGATGACATTCGTCTTTGGTTTGAATACGCGGTACGGCACCGCGCGTTTGAGAAACTCTCGGTACATCAACGCCGCGGCGCGTTCATGGAAGATCGCGCCCTCTTTGATTGGGTTGAGGATCTGAAAATCGGCGTCTTTGACGGACGCAAGCCTCTCCGCCTGTCTGCCCGCCTGCAACAGAGCCATCTTGCCTCCGCGGTTGCTGATCGCGGCGACGCTCGGCTCATGAATGAGTACGCCCACTCCGCGGCTGCACACCGTGGTGTTGCGGCTGCCTATGTCAATTACCAATTCGGCTTTTCTCATCTGCTCTCCTCAGTACCTCCCGCAAACGCGCAAGAGGCAGTCCCAGAATATTGGCGTATTCGCCGTCGTGATCGCGCACCGTCCCTTTGTCCTGCACGCCGTAGGCGCCCGCCTTGTCGAGCGGCGAACCTCCGGCGACGTAACCGGTGATAAACTCGTCCGACATCTCATACATATATACGTGCGAGATCTCGTGCCAAACCGTCTCCTCTCCGTGCGCGTACACGCATACGCCGGTATATACGGTGTGCCTTTTCCCGGACAACTTGCGCAACATTTCGACCGCATGCGCGGCGTCGGCGGGTTTTCCGAGTACCTCTCCGTTCAACACGACAATAGTATCCGCTCCGATGACGACGTCGTCTTTACGGCGCGCGGCGACAGCGCGGCACTTCTTTACAGCGATCGCCTCGACCGTGCGCCAAGGCGCTTTGAACGGTACGTTTTCATCGACGCTGCTCGGTTCGACAGCAAAATCGCCGACGAGCGTAGCGAGCAACTCGCGCCGCCGCGGCGAATTGGATGCGAGAACGATCATGCAGCCTTTGACTCTTTATTGTCGTTCTTGGCGGCTTTCTTGGACGCCTTTGCCGCTTTCTTGGACGCTTTTGCCTCTTTCTTAGCGGCTTTCATCGCCTTTTTGGCGCTCTTTTTGGTCATCCAATCACCATCGTACTTCGTATATTTATTGAGCTTTTCGAGCGCCTTACCGTGTTAGCTGGCGCTGCGTTTCCATGCAAGCGCATAGTAGATCGCCGCCTTGGATTCGTCCTTCTCGACGACCTTGCCCTTTTCATAAGCGCGAGCGACTTCGTACAGATATCGATCGCCCATATCAAAACCGATCAGCGCTTCCTTTGCGAGGACGGCATTGCCGGGATCTTTAGTCTTTTTGGTATAATACACTACCGCAAGACGCGCCGCCTGATCGGAACCCGCGTTCATCGCCTTGGTCAGATTGAGCGAGAGCGCCTCGGGATCTTTCTCTTCGAGCGCACGCAGCGCATTGTAGTAATAGGCGTTGCCGCAATGCCCGTTGATGCCCGCCTGCAACATCGTGTTTGCAGCCTCGGCGATGTCCTCTCTGTCTTCGCCGATCGCGTCATACGCCTGAGCGAGCAGTGCGCAGGCTCTGACGTCGCCCTCTTCGACCAACGCGCGCAGCACCGGGACAGCCTTTTTGTAATACTTCTTCTTGCGAGTCGCACAATATGCGTCGGCAAGCCAGAACACAGCCTCTTTGTCGCCGAATGCGATCGCCTTGGCATAAGTCTTTTCTGCTTTTTTGATCTTACCTTTAACCGCATAGAGCTTTGCGATGCGGCGCAGCGCATAAGTGCTGCCCTTTCGGATTGCGGTGTTGTAGCAATCTTCTGCAAGGTCGCGGTTCATCTCGACCGCAACGCCCTTTTGATAATACGTGCCTACAACGGCGATCGCGTCCGCATAGCCGGACTTCGCCGCTTGACGGAAAAGCACGAACGCTTTCTCTCTGTCCGCGCGTACGCCTATGCCGCGCTCATAGCATCTGCCAAGCCCGTATGCGCCGCGCAGACTGCCGAGAACATACGCTCTTTGCCAAAGTTCAAACGCGCGATCGGGGAATTCCGCCTCAAGCTCTTTTGCATAGCGGACGATCGCAGGAACGTAATCTCTCTCCGCCGCAGCGTTGAGCAGTCTCGCCCTCTCCTCTCCTTCCTTTTCGAGCGCGAGCTTAAAGGTTGCGGGCGGATAGTTTTTATCCAAAGCGAATTTGCGGTATTCGGCGGACTTTGCTTGCGCGCTCTCGAGTTTCTTCTTTTTGGCTTTGTACAGCACGAGTTCGGACAGAGCGTAAGCCGCAGCCGCCGATCCCTTTTCATACGCTTTTGCAAACAACTTGTATGCCTTTTTCGCACTCTTTCGGCACTTGATACCGTTAAGCTTGAACCACCCTTTATAGCACAGCGACTCGGCGTCGTTGTTCTTGACGCCGAACTTGACGCACTTGACGGCAGATTTGAGCGATTGCTTTACGCCGAAACCGTAGTAATAGCAACGCGCCGCGGAGGACGCCGCACGCACATGACCTTTCTTGTAGAGAAATTCGTAAATATTGAACGCAGCCCGGGTGTCGCGCTTTACTCCGAGACCGTTTTCGAGGCAATAGGCATAGTTGAACCTGCCGATGTCGCTGCCGTTCGCCGCAGCCTTTTTGAACCAATATGCCGCCTTGGGAAGATTGCGTTTGACGCCGCTGCCTGTGAAGAAACATTGGGCAAGGAAACATTGCGCGTCAACATCGCCGCGTTTCGCCGCAGGCACGAGATAGTGCCCCGCCATGAACGTGTTCTTTTCAACGCCCTGCCCGGTGTGATAACAATATGCAAGGTCGTATGCCGCGCGGACGTTGGTCTTGGCAAGATCTTTGTAAGTGGCGACCGCCTTGTCCGCATCCTGTTTGTTTACTCCGACATTGTTGAGATAGCAATCGGCCACGGCGATGCGCCCGTCGACGCTGCCCTGTTCGGCCGCCTCATTGAACAAATTGAACGCCTGAATCTCGTCCTTCTTGCCGCCCAAGCCGCGCTGCCAAAGATATGCCATCCTGATCTTTGCGTCAATATTGCCGCCCGAGATCGCCGATACATAGTGTTCCCTCGCCTTCTTGGGATCGACTTTTGTGCCGACGCCCTTCTCGAAGCACAAAGCGAGATAGTAATGCGCATCGGCGGAATTGAGCTTTTTGGCGCAGCTCTTGAAGCACTTGAACGCCGCTTTGGCATCCTTGTCGGGATCGGGCTTTTTCGCCTTGCCGTGATAGTAGACAAGACCCAATTCAAACTTTTTGGCGGGATCCTTTTTGGCGAGTTTTTTCAGCTCTTTGAAAGAGATCGCGGGTTGCGCCGCCTCGGCAGAGGAAGCGTTTTGAATTTGATTTTCGAACTTCTGAGCGTCAGTGTCGGGCATACTCCACCTATTCACTATTCTTATTACGTTTTATTTTAGCATATTACGCGCTTACACGCAAGCGTTATCCGCAAAATTGTCAAAATAATTTGCAAAACCGAAAAACGCCATCCGTCACGACGCCGCAAAATTGCAATTAAATGCGATTATCAACACCTGCATAGAAAAATTCGACGATCGACCTATACTTCTCTTGCCCGTTTATCCGCTCGGTTCTTAGCACACTTCGATACTACCTCTCTTTCCCGATCTTGCCTGCCGCTCTTGCCGCCAAGCCGAAACAAGACCGCGCAAGCGTGGTGAGGGCAAGCCGGCATAAAATTTCCGGCGGCGTTTTGCCGTCGGAATTTTTGTCGGTGCGCAGCAGTTTTGAGCGAGAAATTTTGCGCGCAGACGAGTCGCGTCCCCGCAGCTCAATCCTTTATGGCTTAGCAAGGGGCAAGACGAAGTATGCGCGCAAAAGATCCGCTACTTGCCTGCCGCTCATTGTACCGACCCCCCAAAAAGACCGCACAAGCGGGGTGAGGGCAAGCCGGCATAAAATTTCCGGCGGCGTTTTGCCGTCGGAATTTTTGTCGGTGCGAAGCAGTTTTGAGCGAGGAATTTTGCGCCCGGACGAGTCGCGTCCCCGCAGCTCAATCCTTTACGGCTTAGCAAGGGACAAGACGAAGTATGCGCGCAAAAGAACTACTAC
>CALWKU010000028.1 GCA_944381345.1 uncultured Christensenellaceae bacterium | reverse complement strand
GATCTTCCACGCAGATGCTCGGAAAAGATATGCGTATAATAAAGGTCAAAGCGGATAGAAACGCCGTCGAACAGGACGAAAAAAAGATATTCGTTTATATGAAGGACGATAAGGACGAAGATTCTTTAAGCAAGCTTTTCGGCGCTTGGTGGAGACAACAGGCCTTGAAGGTTTATTCTTCTCAGGTTGATTTGTTGTTCAATTCGATCTTCAAAAAATACGGAATATGCAAGCCCGAAATCGTTATCAAAAAGATGAAAACGCTTTGGGGCAGTTGTACCAGGCATCTTAACAAAATAACGCTGAATGAATATTTGCTGAAAGCGGACGTGTTGTGTATTCAATACGTAATATTGCACGAGATGACGCATTTATTGTATCCCAACCACAGTGCTAATTTTTACAATTTTCTGACCGTGCATATGCCGGATTGGGAAGAAAGAAAAAAACAACTCGATACGGAAGTTGTGCAAGGATTGTAAAATACGATAGATAATTTGTTTGGTAATCAATCTGAATTTTATCGATAAAGATAAATAAAAATGATTCGATTTACTTTTCGGGTTCTCCGCCAAACAGAGTCGCGTTTGAACCCGCGGCTCTTTTATTTGTGTAGAATGAATATATAAACTTGTCAGTAGCGAATACGAGAATTTGCAAAATTCAAAAAGGTTTACAATACAATATTGCAACACCATAAGGCTAAAACAAAAGGAAAAAGCAAAGCAAGGCAGATGCGTCGAAAAATCGCGTAACGGTGCAAAAATCGCTTGACAGACGAGAGGGACGAGTATATAATATGCACATAACAAAACAGGCAACAAAGGCGTTGCGGAATTGTCGAGAGACATTTCGCGGCGCCTTTTTCTTTTGGAGGTGTTTTATGAAGGCAAGCGAAAATTTCGGCGAAAACGTATTCGGCATATCCGTCATGCGAGACAAATTGCCCAAAGACGTATATAAGTCGCTCGTGAGTACGATCGAGGACGGAACTCCTCTCGATCCGGGCGTCGCCAGCGTGGTCGCCAACGCGATGAAAGATTGGGCGGTTGAAAAAGGAGCGACGCATTTCACCCATTGGTTTCAGCCGATGACGGGCATTACCGCCGAAAAGCACGACTCGTTCGTGTCGCCGGGGAAGGACGGCAGAGCGATCATGGAATTTTCGGGCAAGGAGCTTGTGATGGGCGAGCCCGACGCGTCGAGTTTTCCGTCGGGAGGAGTCAGAGCTACCTTTGAGGCGAGGGGTTACACCGCATGGGACCCGACGTCGTTTGCGTTTGTCAAGGACGGCACTCTGTATGTTCCCAGCGCGTTCTTTTCGTACAGCGGCGAAGTGCTTGACAAAAAGACTCCGCTGCTCAAAAGCATGAAGGCGCTGAACCGCGAGGCTTTGCGCATACTCAAACTGTTCGGGACGGACGCAAAGCAAGTCTTTTCCACAGTCGGAGCGGAGCAGGAGTATTTCCTCATAGACAAAAAGGATTATCTGCGCAGAAAGGATCTTGTCTACACCGGCAGGACGCTGTTCGGAGCGCGCCCGCCAAAGGGACAGGAGATGGAGGATCACTATTTCGGTGCGATCAAGGCGCGGGTGTTCGACTTCATGAAGGAGCTTGACGAGGAGCTTTGGAAACTTGGCATTTTCGCCAAGACGGAACACAACGAAGTGGCGCCTGCGCAGCACGAATTGGCGCCGCTGTTCGCGTCGTCCAATCTTGCCAATGACCAAAATCAACTGATCATGGAGATGATGAAGCGGATCGCGGACAAGAGGGGGCTAGCCTGTCTTTTGCACGAAAAGCCGTTTGCGGGCATCAACGGCAGCGGCAAGCACAACAATTGGTCTATGAGTACGGACAAGGGCGTAAACCTGCTCGATCCGGGCAGTACGCCCGCCGAGAACAGCCGCTTTATGCTGTTCTTTTCGGCGGTCATCTCCGCAGTCGACGAGTATCAGGATCTGCTGAGGTTGTCTGTCGCGGGCGCGGGCAACGACCACAGGCTCGGCGCAAACGAGGCTCCGCCCGCGATAGTGTCCGTTTATGTGGGCGAAGAACTCGAAGAGGTACTTAGCGCGTTCGAGCGAGACGAAAAATATGCCGGCAAGAAGCGCGGAGTGATGAAACTAGGCGTGGATACGCTGCCCGATCTGCCAAAGGACACGACAGATCGCAACCGTACGTCGCCGTTTGCATTCACGGGCAACAAGTTTGAGTTCCGCATGGTAGGTTCGTCATTTTCGCTTGCGGGTCCCAACATCGTCATCAACACCATTGTCGCCGACGTACTCAGACGATTTGCCGACAGGTTGGAGGGAGCGAAAGATCTCAATCAGGCGGTACATGATCTCGTGGCTGAGACGATCAGGGAACACAAACGTATCATATTCAACGGGAACAGTTATTCGGACGAATGGAAGAAAGAGGCGAAAAGAAGAGGTCTGTCCGACCTTGCCGACACAGCCGAGGCTCTGCCTCTGTTTGCGTCGCGCAAGAGCGTCGAGTTGTTCGAGCGCATGGGCGTGATGACAGAGCGAGAGGTGGTCACAAGGACGGAGATCATGCTTGAAAGCTATTGCAAGAGCGTTGCGATCGAAGGGTTGACGGCAGCAGAAATGGTCAAGAGGGATATTTATCCGGCAGTCTTAAGATACGTAAAAGAACTTTGCGATTCGATCGCCGCGAAGAAGCTCGTCGCAGGGGCGGCGTTTTCCGCAGAAGAAGGTCTGGCGGCAAAGTTGTCTGCGATGACGGAAAGCATGTGGGAGGGTGTAACTCGTCTTGAAGATGCATTGGCGCAGTCAAAATCTGCAGAAAGCGCGGCGGCGCGTTCGGAGTTCTATGCCGGCAAAGTCCTGCCGCTGATGAACGAACTGCGCATCGTCGTCGACAGAGCCGAGACGATGACGCCCAAAGCGCAGTGGCCGTACCCGACATACGGTGAATTACTGTTCGGCGTCTAAGGAGGGACCATGCTCAAAGAGGGGCAGTACCGCAATCCGTCCGGATGCGCGGTATCGGCGGTGATAGACAGAAGCGGCAAGCCTATGAGCGGCAGACGTATGATCGACTCGATCGCAGTCATGCACGAGAGATCGAACGGGCTCGGCGGCGGCTTCGCGGGATACGGGATATATCCCGACCACAAGGAATTGTACGCGTTTCATCTGTTTTTTGACGACAGACTGACGCGCAAGAACACGGAGGAGTACATCCTCAGACACTTCGAGATCGCGTATTCGTCCGAGATACAGACTCGCAAATTGCCGACTGTGACCGACGAGCCGATCATATGGCGGTATTTTTTGGCGCCGCTGCCTCGCAAACTTGCCGACAGCCATCTCGACGAGAGAGAATACGTCGCCCGCTGCGTCAATTTCATCAACGCGCGCATCGGCGGGGCGTATGTCTTTTCGAGCGGCAAGAATATGGGCGTTTTCAAGGGAGTGGGATATCCTGAGGACATAGGTGAATTCTATCGCCTCGACGAATACGAGGGGTACTCGTGGACTTGCCACGGCAGATATCCCACAAATACTCCCGGATGGTGGGGCGGCGCGCATCCGTTCGGTCTGCTCGACTGCACGATCGTCCACAACGGAGAGATATCGTCGTACGACGCCAACCGCAGGTACATTGAGATGTTTGGGTACAAGTGTACGCTCAGGACGGACACCGAGGTGATGGCGTACATCATAGATTATCTCGTGCGCAAGATGGGATTGACGCTGCGCGAAGTCGCAAAGGTGATGGCGCCGTCGTTTTGGAAAACGATCGCAACGAAAAGCGAAGAGGAACAGCGCGAGGAGATATTTTTGCGCAAGGCGTTTCCGTCGCTGTTGGTGACAGGACCTTTTTCGGTCGTCGTCGGTTACGAGGGCGGGATAATGGCGCTCAACGACAGGCTCAAACTGCGTTCGACTGTCTGCGCCGAGAAGGGAGATCTCGCCTTTGTCGCAAGCGAGGAGAGCGCGATACGCCGCATAGAGCCGCAGCTTGACAAAGTGTGGGCTCCAGCAGGCGGCGAGCCGGTCGTTTTCGAGCTGCACGACAAGGAGGCGTCAAAATGAAAGTCAGATACATCCTGCCGGCGTTTGAAGTGCTGCGCGACGAAAGCAAATGCGTGAACTGCCGCCTGTGCGAGCGCGAATGCGCCAACGGAGTACATTCGTTTGATTCCGAGCGTGGTCGTATGATTGCAAACGACGCAAAGTGTGTGGATTGCCACCGCTGCGTCTGCACCTGCCCGACCGGCGCGCTCAAAATAGCGGAGACGAAAGACGTTTACCGATCCAACGCCAATTGGAGCAGGGCGGCGATAGACGAGATATACAGACAGGCGGAGAGCGGCGGAGTGCTGCTCTCGTCTATGGGAAATCCAGATACATATCCCGAATTTTGGAACAGATTGCTAATCAATGCGTCCCAGGTGACCAATCCGCCGATAGACCCGTTGCGCGAACCTATGGAGACGCAGGTGAGGTTGGGAAGCGGACGCGTAAAGATCGAGCGCGACGAAAACGGCAGGCTCAAGACTGCGCTTCCGCCGCAGCTCGAATTGCAGGTGCCCGTCATGTTTTCGGCGATGAGTTACGGCTCGGTCAGTTACAACGTCCACGCCGCGCTCGCGCGCGCAGCAAAAGAGCTGGGGATATATTACAATACGGGAGAGGGAGGTCTGCACCGCGATCTTTACGGCTACGGAGACCACACGATCGTGCAAGTTGCGTCGGGCAGGTTCGGAGTGTTTCGAGAATATCTCGACGCCGCCGCGGCGATCGAGATCAAGATGGGGCAGGGCGCAAAGCCGGGGATAGGAGGACATCTTCCCGCCGCGAAGATAACCCCCGCCGTCGCGAGGACGCGTATGATCCCCGAGGGGAGCGACGCCATTTCGCCCGCGCCTCATCACGATATATATTCGATAGAGGATCTTAGACAATTGGTGATGTCCGTCAAAGAAGCGACGGGCTGCCGCAAACCAGTGATAGTCAAGGTCGCTGCGGTACACAACATCGAGGCGATAGCGAGCGGCATAGCGCGCAGCGGTGCGGATGTGATAGCGATCGACGGATTCAGAGGCGGCACGGGCGCAGCTCCCACACGTATACGCGACAATGTGGGCATACCGGTCGAACTTGCGCTTGCGCGCGTGGACGACAGGCTGCGCGAGGAGGGCGTCAGGGACAACGTCTCGATAGTGGTAGGCGGCTCGATACGTTCGTCGGCGGATATGCTCAAAGCGATCGCGCTCGGCGCGGACGCGTGCTATATCGGCACTGCCGCATTGATCTCTTTGGGCTGTCATCTTTGTCGGAGTTGTCACACCGGCATATGCAATTGGGGCATAGCGACTCAGATCCCCGATCTCGTCGCGCGGCTCGATCCGGACGAGGGCGCGAGGAGGTTGGTCAACCTGGTAACGGCGTGGAAGCACGAGTTGGAAGAGATGATGGGATGTATGGGCATAAACTCGGTCGAAGCGCTGCGCGGAAACAGATTGATGCTGCGCGGCATAGGGATGACCGAGAGCGAACTGCGTCTGCTCGGAGTTAAACCCGCAGGAGAGTCGATGTGAGGCGGATATGAAGATAAATGCGAACGGATATACGGCAAAAAAACTCAATATAATGATCGGGCGCTCGAACGACGAGTCGATAGAGATAGAGGGCGTGATCGGGCAAAGATATATCGGGACGGCGCTTTCGGGCAAGATCCTCGAGATCGAGGGCGCGCCCGGCAACGCGCTCGGCGCATTCCTTGACGGAGCAAAGATAGAACTGTTCGGCAACGCGCAAGAGGCGACGGGCGACACGATGAACGCCGGCGAGATCGTCATCCACGGCAACGCGGGAGACGCGACCGGATATGCCATGCGCGGCGGAGAGATCTTCATTGAGGGAGACGTCGGTTATCGCTGCGGTATCCATATGAAAGCGTACCGAGGCAACAGCCCCGCAATAGTGATAGGAGGGAAGGCGGGCAGCTTTCTCGGCGAATATCAGGCGGGAGGCACGATCGTCGTCTTGGGAGACGGCAGAGCGGGCGGAGCGGTCGCCGGCTACTTTTGCGGCACAGGTATGCACGGCGGAGAGATTTGGCTGCGTTCGCAGGACGCGCCCGCAGCCCTTCCCGAACAGGTCAAAACGGAGCGAGTAAAAGGCGTCCCCTCCAATGTCGAGATGCTGATAAAAAAATGGTGTGCGAAATTCGGAAAAGAGGCGATAAACTACACGGGCGACGAATTTTTGAAACTTTCGCCCGACGACGCAAATCCGTACAAACGGCTGTATACGCCGAATTGACGCGTTTCGGCGCTTTACATGAGCGCTGCGATGTATTATAATTTTGTCAAAGACAAATCGCTTTTGAAAGAGAGGTGCATATGGGGTTCACTCAGCGCGACGTCGCAGAGTTCGTCAGAGAAAACGACGTCAAATTCATAAGGCTTGCGTTCTGCGACTTGTTCGGAGAACTCAAAAACATTTCAATACTTCCCGATCAGCTCGAGAAGGCGTTCAAGTACGGAGTGGCGTTCGATGCGTCCGCGGTAAAAGGCTTTCTCGGCATAGACAGATCGGATCTCTTTTTGCGTCCCGATCCGTCGACGATGAGCGTCGTGCCGTGGCGGTCCATGGGAGGAATCGTGATCAGGATGATCTGCGACATATTCTATCCCGACGGGAGGCAGTTCGAGGGATCGGGCAGATATATCCTGTCCAAGGTCAGGCAGCGCGCCGCGGCAATGGGATACACCGCCAACTTCGGCGCGGAATGCGAGTTTTATCTGTTCAAAGAGCGGGAGGACGGCGGCGCGGAACCGCTGGACGACGGAGGATACTTCGATGTTTTTCCCAAGGATAGAGGCGAAAACGTGCGCCGCGAGATATGCGGTACTCTCGAGCAGATGGGGCTGAGACCCGAGCGGTCGCACCACGAACACGGCCCCGGTCAAAACGAGATCGATTTTCGCTATGACGGAGTCATGGAAACAGCGGATAACATAGTCACATTCAGGTGGGTGGTCGCCTCGGTCGCTCGAAACAACGGATTGGTCGCGTCGTTTGAGCCAAAACCCGTTCCCGAACAAAGCGGCAACGGATTGCACGTCAACATCTCCCTCGTCAGAGACGGGGTAAACATCTTCGCTTCGGATGACGGGACTTTGCGCCGCGACGCGAAGGCGTTCATCGCAGGCATACTCAACCGTATATCCGAGATCTGCGCGTTCACCAATCCCAAAGAGGGGTCATACGCGAGGCTCGGGACGTGCGAAGCGCCGCGTTACGCAACGTGGTCGAGGGGTAACCGCTCGCAGCTGATACGCGTGCCGTACGCATACGGGGACAGCAAGCGGATCGAAGTGCGCAATCCCGACTGCACGCTCAATCCGTATCTCGCGTTTGCGCTGTTGCTGAACGCGGGGCTCGAGGGTATAGACAGAGACGAGGAGCTTGCGCCCGAGTGCGACGAAAACGTGTATCTCGTGCCCGAGGACAAATATCCGGCCTTGCCGTCTGCGCTCGGCGAGGCAAAAGAGATCGCTCGGCGCAGCGAGTTCGTTACGATGACGCTCGGCAAAGACGTCGCGGCAAGTTTTCTCAAAGGCTGATATGATCAGGGCGCTTGTCGTATCTTCGCATCCGTTCAGGACTGCCGCGCTTTTCGGACAGTCGAGCGGTCTGTATGTCGACGAGACGACGTGCGACAGGGCGACGCACGCGAGGCGTATGCTGTCCGAGGACGCTTTTGAACTGATCGTGATCAACGCGCCGCTTTCGGACGAATACGGCGTGGATCTTGCGTGTTACGCCGCCGAAAAGACGAGCGCGGGGATATTGCTGTTTGTCAAAGCGGCGGATTTTGAACCCGCTGCGTCGAAGGCAGAGAGGGTGGGCGTAATCGTGGTCGCAAAGCCGTGTTCGGCGGCGTATGCGGCGCAGTGCGCGAGGATAGCTGCGGCGACGGCGGCGCGAATGGGCGGGATGAAGCGAGTGGTCGCCAATCTGCAAGACAAGATAGCCGAGGTTAAGCTGATCGACAGGGCAAAGTGTCTGCTCGTCCAATACCTCGGAATGAGCGAGGAGGAGGCTCACAGATACATAGAAAAGCAGGCGATGGACAACAGGACGGGCAGACTCGAAGTCGCGCGGGAGATATTGCGCACATACGAGAGCTGAAAGCGCATTCAGACGGTTGACAATTAGGCTTAAAGGGCGTATCATAAAGATATAGATTCGGACAAAGGCGTCCGTGACGGAATTCGTCACGGACGCCTTTGCTTTTGGAGGGACCATGAAATACATTTTCGTAACGGGAGGAGTCGTCTCCGGGCTGGGCAAAGGTATCACGGCGGCGAGTCTGGGCAGACTGCTCAAAAGCCGCGGATACAAGTGCGCCGCGCAAAAGCTTGATCCTTATATCAACATCGATCCCGGCACGATGAGTCCGTATCAGCACGGAGAGGTATTCGTCACAGAGGACGGCGCCGAGACCGATCTCGATCTCGGACATTACGAGCGTTTTATAGACGAAAACCTCAACAAGTTCAGCAATCTCACTACGGGCAAGGTCTATTGGAACGTACTCAACAAAGAGCGCGCGGGAGAGTATCTCGGACAGACCGTACAGGTGATCCCGCACATCACTAACGAGATCAAAGCGTTTATCCACAGCGTGGGAGAGAGAAGCGGCGCGGACGTGGTCATCACGGAGATAGGCGGAACGATCGGAGACATAGAAAGTCAACCTTTTATCGAGGCGATAAGACAGGTGTCGATGGACGTTGGCAGGAGCAATTGCTGCTTTATCCACGTCACGCTCGTGCCGTACATTTCGGGCTCGTGCGAATTCAAATCCAAACCTACGCAGCACTCGGTCAAAGAATTGCAGGGCATGGGGATCGCGCCCGATATCATAGTGGCGCGCTCGGACATGCCTCTGCCCGAGGAGATAAAAAACAAGATTGCGATGTTTTGCAACGTCGAGCGCGATCACGTGATAGACAACGTCACGGTCCCATTGCTTTACGAAGCTCCGGTCATGCTCGAAAAACAAAATTTTTCCCGGATCGTTTGCCGCAAGCTGGGATTGGATCCGCGCACGTCCGACATGACGGAGTGGAGCGCCATGTTGGACAGGGCGCGTTCGCCGATGGGCAAGGTGAAGATAGCTTTGGTCGGCAAATACGTTCAATTGCACGACGCCTATCTGTCGGTCGCGGAGGCGCTTCGCCATGCGGGGATAGAAAACGCGCTGAGCGTAGAGATAGCGTGGACGGACAGCGAGGAATTGACGGAAAGCAATGCCGAATGCAAGCTGTCCGGCGTCGACGGGGTTTTGATCCCCGGAGGGTTCGGGCATCGCGGCATAGAGGGGATGATCGTCGCCGCACGCTACGCGCGAGAGCATGACGTGCCTTATTTTGGGATATGTCTCGGTATGCAGATCGCAGTGACCGAGTTCGCGCGGAACGTACTCGGACTCAGAGACGCCAACTCAGCGGAATTCGATACGGGCGCCAAAAATCACGTAATTCATCTGATGCCGGATCAGTTTGGCGTAAACAAGGGCGGCACGATGCGTCTCGGCGCTTATCCGTGCGTCGTAAAGGAGGGAAGCGCGCTGTCCGCTATATACGGTGAGCGCGTCGTCGCCGAGAGACACAGACATCGTTTTGAGTTCAACAACGATTACCGCGGCGCGTTTGAAGCAAACGGGATGAAGATCGCCGGCACGTCGCCGGACGGCGCTCTCGTAGAGTGCGTCGAACTGCCGCAAAACCGCTTTTTCATCGGGGTGCAGTTTCATCCCGAATTCAAGTCTCGGCCGACAGCGGCGCATCCGTTGTTCCGCGCGTTCGTGGCTGCGGCAAAGCGCGCGTCGGGTATTTGACGGGTATCGTTTTTTCCGCATTCAAATCACCGGTCCCCATGCGGAAGAAGCCATACGGGCGTCGGCGTTGCCGGCGCCTTTTTGCGTTTTGACAAAATGCGCCCGTTTGCGCGTTTGAATTTGACTTGACTATCGGCGTGCGCTGTGCTAATATTGAAAAGCATAGTATAATAAAAATAAAGCGCGCGAATTTGCGCGCAGAGGTAAAAATGAGTATTTTGTCAAAGATTTTCCCCGACCGCAACGAGAGGGAGCTGCGCAGATTGCGCAAGATCGCCGACAAGGTCGTCGCGCTCGAAGACAAGTTCAAGGCGATGTCCGACGAAGAACTTGCCGCATGTACAGACGATTACAAGCGTAGGTATGCCGAGGGCGAGACGTTGGACGCTTTGCTTCCCGAGGCGTTCGCAACGGTGCGCGAGGCGAGTACCCGCGTGTTGGGGCTCAGACATTTTTATGTGCAGATCATCGGCGGCATCGTGCTGCACGAGGGGCGCATCGCCGAGATGAAGACGGGCGAAGGCAAGACGCTGGTAGCGACGCTGCCCGCCTATCTCAACGCGTTGACCGGCGACGGGATGCAGATCGTCACCGTCAACGAATATCTTGCGCAATATCATTGCGACTGGATGGGCAAGGTGTTCCGTTTTCTCGGCTTGACGGTCGGGGTCAATCTGCACAGCATGAACGCCGAGCAAAAGCGCGCTGCGTATGCTTGCGACATCCTCTATACGACCAACAACGAATTGGGATTCGACTATTTGCGCGACAACATGGCGATCGTCGCGTCGCGTCGCGTGCAGCGCAAACTCGCTTTTGCGATCGTAGACGAGGTGGACAGCATTTTGATCGACGAGGCGCGCACACCGCTCATCATCAGCGGCAGAGGCAAGAGCAGCGCCGAGCCGTACGAGCAAGCCGACCGCTTTGTCCGCACGCTCAAGGGACCGCACTACGTCTGTCCAAAATGCGGACACGAGTTCGACGACGGCAGAGTGTCCGAGCGCACAAAGCAGGTAGAATGCTCCGAATGCGGCTCTGTCTGCGACAATACGGGCGACTACGAGATCGGCGAAAAGGAAAAGACGGTCTATCTCAACGAAAACGGCTCTGCCAAGGCGGAGAAGTATTACGGCATAGACGATTTGTCCGATTACGAGAATCAGCAGATCAAGCATTACATCGACAACGCGCTCAAAGCGCATGTCGTCATGCACCGCGAGATCAATTACATCGTCGTTGACGACGAGGTCATCATCGTCGACGAGTTCACCGGACGTCAAATGGTGGGCAGACGTTACAGCAACGGACTGCATCAGGCGATCGAGGCGAAGGAACACGTCCACATCAAGGCTGAGGACAAGACTCTCGCGTCCATCACGTTTCAAAACTTTTTCAGGCTCTACCGCAAACTGTCCGGTATGACAGGTACGGCAAAGACAGAGGAGGCGGAGTTCGAGAAGATATACGAGCTGGACGTCGTCGTCATCCCGACCAACAAGCCCGTTGTCCGCAAGGACGAGGAGGACTCGCTGTTCACTACGCGCAGAGGCAAACTGAGGGCGATCGTCAACGACATCGCCGCTTGCTATGAACGCAAGCAGCCGGTGTTGGTCGGCACGGTCAGCGTCGAAAGGAGCGAGGAGCTGTCCGAACTGCTCAAAAAGCGCAAGATACCGCATGTCGTACTCAACGCAAAAAACCATGCCGCCGAGGCGTCGATAGTCGCGCAGGCGGGCAAGCTCGGCGCGGTTACGATCGCAACCAACATGGCGGGCAGAGGTACCGATATCATGTTGGGCGGCAACCCCGAATATCTTGCAAAGAACAAGTTGGTCAATATGGGCTATCCGCACGGAGTGATCGAGGCGGCGGTCGGACACGCGCCCACTCGTGACGAGGAGATACTCAAAGCTCGTGACGATTACAAAAAATATTTCGCGCTGTTCAAAAAGGACACCGACGCCGAAAAAGAGCAGGTCGTCGCATTGGGCGGCTTGCGCATCATCGGCACGGAGAGGCACGAGTCGCGCCGCATAGACAATCAGCTCCGCGGCCGCAGCGGACGCCAGGGTGATCCCGGTTCATCAAAATTCTATCTGTCCATGGAGGACGATCTGCTGCGTATTTTCGGCGGAGATATGCTGCGCAACATGGTCTCGCGGCTGCCGATAGGAGAGGACGACGAGATATCGTTCAAGATATTGTCCAGGCAGATAGAGGGCGCGCAGGCGAGGGTGGAGGACCGCAACTTCTCCACGCGCAAGCACGTACTCAATTATGACGACGTACTCAACAAACAGCGCGAGATCATCTACAAGCAGCGCAACATCGTACTCGACGACCTCATAGTACACGACCAGATCGTCGCAATGATGGACGACGTGGCGGAAAACATTTGCCGCACGCACGTCGATCTCAGACGCGATTATGCCGATTGGGACTATGCGGAGTTCAACAAGGAGCTTGAGGACAAGGTGCTGCCAAAGGGAACGGCGCTTATCGACGTGCCCTTTGTGGAGAAGTTCAACACGGTAGAGGCTTTTGTCGCCGAGGTTCAGCGCGTCGCAAAGGAGAAGTATGAACAGCACAAACTCGATCTCTGTGCCAAGTACAGGGAGATCAACGGCAAGGAACTCGATTTTGACGAATTGGAGCGCACGTGGCTGCTCAGATGTGTGGACAGCGCGTGGACGGAACATATCTCCGACATGGAGGAACTGCGTCAGGGCATAAGCCTGTTGTCTTACGGTCAGCGCGATCCGGTGATCGCATACCGCAAAGAGGGCTTTGAAATGTTTGACCGCATGATCGAGACCATCCGCGAGAGCGTCGTCCGCGTGTTGACGCACCTCTCGATCGAAGTGCGCGTGGTCTCGCGCGCTCAGCAGGAGCAGCAGGCTCCCGCGGCGCAGGCGCAGGCGAGCCATGCCGATGCGTCGGCTATCGGCGGAACAAAGAAAGCCGCGCCAAAAAAGCCGGAGACCGTCCACAAACAAAAGACGCCCGGGCGCAACGATCCGTGCCCGTGCGGGAGCGGAAGGAAGTATAAAAATTGCTGCGGCAAAAACGCATGACGGGAAGGAAAGATGATACTGATAGAACAGGCAAAACAGGATATGGGCAGGCTGCGCAAGCAGCTTGACGAACTCGCAGAGGCACTCGATATCGTCGGGCTGAAAAGGCGTCGTGCGGAACTGACCGCCAAGCAGGAGAGCGAAGGTTTTTGGTCCGATCTCGGCAAGGCGACAGCAGTCAACAGAGAGGCGGCGGCGATTGACGGCAAGCTGGAAAAATACGACAAGCTCGTCTCGCGTACGGACGATCTCGATGTGTTGATCGAACTCAGCCTCGAGAGCGGCACCGACAGCGAGCAGGAAGAGATCGCGGCGGAACTCTCCGAGATAGACAAACTGACCGAGGAACTGCGCTTGCAGACGCTGCTCAACGGCAAGTATGACGGCAACGACGCGATCATGTCGCTGCACTCGGGCGCAGGCGGCACCGAGGCGCAGGATTGGGTAAGTATGCTTTATCGTATGTACACCCGCTATGCGGAGCGCAACGGATACAAGGTCACGGTGATAGATTCGCTTGCGGGCGACGACGCGGGGCTCAAAAGCGTCACGTTCACCGTGGAGGGAGAGAACGCCTACGGCTATCTCAAATCGGAAAAAGGCGTACATAGGCTTGTGCGCATTTCGCCGTTCGATTCGCAGTCGCGTCGTCAGACGTCGTTTGCGTCCGTAGAGGTGATGCCCAAGATAGACGACTCCGCCGAGATAGTCATCCGCCCCGAAGAACTCAAGATCGACACCTATCGCAGCGGCGGCGCGGGCGGACAGCACGTCAACAAGACTGACAGCGCGGTGCGCATCACCCACATTCCTACGGGTATAGTCGTGCAGTGCCAAAACGAGCGCAGTCAGATACAAAACCGCGAACAGGCGATGGAGATGCTGCGCGGTAAGCTTGCCGAGAGGCAGGAGCAGGAGCAGCAGGAACATGAGGCGGAACTCAAAGGCGAAGTCAAAAAGATAGAGTGGGGAAGCCAGATACGCAGCTACGTATTCTGTCCGTACACGATGGTCAAGGATCACCGCACGGGCTGCGAGACGGGCAATATCACCGCGGTGATGGACGGTGACCTTGACGATTTCATCTTCGAGTGGCTCAAAAAGTCAAAGGCATGATATGAGCGGTTGGTACGAGCGGTCGCGTGCAAAACTTGAGGCGATGAGGGGCAGGGAAGACCTGCTCATCCTTGCGATAGAGTCGTCGTGCGACGAGACTGCTTGTGCGATAACGCGAGGAAGGGAGGTGCTGAGCAACGTCATCGCCTCGCAGATAGACATTCACAAGCGCTACGGCGGAGTTGTGCCGGAGATAGCGTCGCGCAATCACGTCATGGCGATCTCCGGCGTCGTATCCGAGGCTCTTGCGGAGGCAAAGGTGGAGGCGGAGCGGCTTGACTGCGTTGCGGTCACCTACGGCTCGGGGTTGCTGGGCGCGCTGCTCGTCGGGGTGTCGTTCGCCAAAGCGTTCGCCTACGCGCTCGACAAACCGCTGATCGCGGTCAACCACATCAAGGGACACATCGCCGCCAACTATCTCGCGTTTCCGCAATTGACGCCGCCGTATATATGCCTGATCGCCAGCGGAGGGCACACCGCCGTCGCAAAGGTCGAGGGACTTGACGACGTCAGACTGCTCGGCAGTACGCAGGACGACGCGGCGGGCGAGGCGTTCGACAAGGTCGCGCGCGTACTCGGATTGGAGTATCCGGGAGGACCGAAGATACAACAGCTAGCCGAAACGGGCAAAGACGCCGTGCGTCTCCCCACGCCGCTCAAAGACGAAAAGGGTTACGACTTTTCGTACAGCGGACTCAAGACCGCTGTCATAAACTATGTTCATACCGCCGAGCAAAAGGGCGAAGAGATAGACCGCGCCGACGTGGCAAAGTCCTTTCAAACCAAGGCTGTCGACATGATGACGGATGCGGCATTGCGTGCCGCTATCGACACGGGCACGAAAAAGATCGTGATCGCGGGCGGTGTCGCCGCCAATTCGTATCTGCGCGGAAGCATGACCGAAAAGGCGGCAAAACGCGGGATAGAAGTATACTATCCTCCGCTCAAACTCTGTACGGACAACGCCGCGATGATCGCTTCGCAGGCATATAATATGATAATGTGCGGGCGAGGGTGCGCGCACGAAGATTTGGACGCGGTCGCGTCCATTCCGATAGAAGCATAAAATTTTCAAAAAGTTACGAAAAAAGTGTACGCTTTTTCCTTTATTGTAATATAATACTGCTTGCGCTGCCGCGGGGAAGGCTTTGAGGCGACTACTTCAACGGAAGGACAAGCATGACGAGCGACCTCACCGCGGGCAAACCGCTCCGCAACATAATCATCTTTACGATACCGATATTTATCGGCAATGTCTTTCAGCAACTTTACAGCATGGTCGACGCGATCATCGTCGGGCAGACCATCAGCAATCAAGCGCTTGCCGGCGTCGGCGCGACGGGCGCGATCTCTTTTCTCATAATCGGTTTCGTGCAGGGACTGACCGCAGGCTTTGCCGTCAAGACGAGCCAATTATTCGGCGCAAAGGACGAGGAGGGCGTGAGGAGAAGCATTGCCGCATCGCTGCTTTTGGGCGCTGTGTTGACGGTGGTCCTGACCGCGGTCAGCGTCGTGACGACGATGCCGCTGCTCAAACTGATGCAGACGCCGGACGACATCATAGGTTATTCTTACGACTACATCGTTACGATATATTGGGGACTCGTTGCGACGGTATTTTACAATCTCGGTTCGTCGGTGCTGCGGGCGATCGGGGACAGCCGCACTCCGTTGATATTCCTCGTCGTTGCGGCGGCGCTCAACGTAGGGCTCGACTTTTTGTTCATCGTTGCGTTTAAGATGGGAGTCGCGGGCGCCGGTTGGGCGACGGTGCTGTCGCAGGGCGTTTCCGCGATCGGCTGTTTTGTGTTTTTGTTTGTTCGATTCAAACGCTTTCGCATACGCGCAAAGCACTTTGCCGATCCGCTCATGTTCTATTGGCAGCATTTGGCGATAGGCTTGCCGATGGCTCTGCAATTTTCCATCACTTCGATAGGAATGATGGTGCAGCAGACCGCGCTCAACAAATTGGGCTCGGTCGCGGTCACCGCCTATACCGCCGCATCCAAAATAGACAACCTTGCGACGCAGAGCCTGTACGCGCTCGGAAGTACGGTTGCGACTTATTGCGGGCAGAACTACGGAGCGGGCAGGTTCGCAAACATCCGCAAGGGCGTGAGGTACAGCATGGCGATAGGCGTGGTATGCGCGCTCGTAGGGTTGGCGTTCGTAACGCTCGGGGCGGAACCGATGACCAAGCTGTTTTCGTCCGACGTTACGGACGAGATCATGTCCATGTCCAAGCAATATCTGCTGTGGCAAGGCGGATTTTACATATTTCTTGCAGTCATTTTCGTCTATCGGGACGCGTTGCAGGGCATAGGCAGGAGCGCGCTTACCATGATCGGAGGAATGCTCGAAGTTGCGGGCAGAGTGGTCGCGTCGCTCGTATTTGCCAAGCATTTCGGCTTTGCCGGAATATGTGCGTCCAATCCGACGGCGTGGGTGTTTGTCGACGTATTCCTCGTCGCGGCATATGTCGTGATTCTGCACCGCATCCTCAAAAAACGCCGACAGATGGGGCTGAGCGACGGCGAAAAATTGCCAAAAGGCGTCGTTTACGGTCAAAGCCCGATCCCGTCCAATGTCTCCGAGCCGCCCGCCGCGTCCCGGAATTGAGGTGGTTTCAAATCATTGCCTTTTGAATGGCGATAGTGTATAATACGACTGAATCGCAAAGAGGTTTTATGAAAGGCAAGTATGGATTCAGACATATGGCAGAGCGCATATTCACGCCGATCAGGCTGATCATGCTCAGTTTTTTCGCGGTGATAATGATAGGGGCGGCGCTGCTTATGTTGCCGTGGTCGACGACCGCTCCGGGATCGCTGTCGTTTGTTGACGCGCTGTTCACCGCGACCAGCGCGACCTGCGTAACAGGGCTTGTCGTCAACACCGTAGCCACGGAATTCACCGCTTTCGGACACGTAGTAATTTTGTTTTTGGTACAGATCGGCGGGCTTGGCTTTATGACCATCTCTTCGGGGGTCTATTTGCTCATCCGCCACAAGGTCTCGCTGCGCAAGCGCATCAGCATGACGGAGGAGCTGTCCCACGACGGCATGGACGATCTCAAAAGACTGACCTTTGACATTCTCAAAATGACCGTTGCGACCGAACTTGCGGGCGCGGTGCTGCTGTCGCTCGCTTTTGCGCGCTATTACAGCGCGGGCAAGGCGGTGTGGTACGGGCTGTTTCACAGCGTGATGGCGTTTTGCAACTCGGGTTTCGACATCGTTTCGACCGAGGGTACGTCCTATCAAATGTTCGCCGAAGATCCGTTTATATTGATCGTCACGATGGTCTTGATCGTGTTGGGCGGCATAGGCTTTATGGTCGTGTCCGACATCGCGCACAACCGCAGATGGCGTAAACTCAAGCTGCATACCAAGATAGTCATACCTTTGACCGCGGCGCTCATTCTCATCGGAGCGATCGGCATTTTTGCGGCGGAGTTCGACAATCCCGAGACAATCGGAAACATGAGTGTGGGCAACAAGATAGTCAACGCGTTTTTCCAATCGGTCACGTCGCGTACCGCGGGCTTTGCGTCGTTCAGTCAATCGGGGATGACCTCGTTTTCGCAATCGCTCACGATCATCCTGATGTTCATCGGCGTTTGCCCCGGCAGCACCGGCGGCGGTATCAAGACGACGACCATGTTCGTGTTGTTGGTCACGATTTACGCGACGCTCAGTCACAAGCGCGAAGTCGTGATCGATATGCGGAGCATAGGCAGAGAGACTATTTCCAAGGCGGCGACCATCTTTACGCTTGCGGTTCTTGTCGCGGCGATCAGCGTGATGGCGCTCAACATTGCATGCGGCGAACAGTTCACTTCGTCGGAATTGCTGTTCGAGCAGGTCAGCGCGTACGCGACCGTCGGGCTGTCTCTCGACGTTACGCCCAAGCTCAACGACGCAGCCAAATTGATCATTACGATCAATATGTATATGGGCAGGATAGGGTCGTTCGGTTTCTTCATGGCGTTCATGTCCGGATCGAGAAGACCCGAAGCAACGGTAAAATACCCCGAAGCGGGGATAGTATTATAAAAGAGAGGGAGAAATGAACAACAAATTACCCAGATCCAATATGAAGCAGGTCGCGGTACTCGGGCTTGGCAGGTTCGGGACCGAGCTGACCAAGGCGCTGTACAACAGCGGCTGCGAGGTGTTGGCGGTCGATCAAAACGAGGACCGCATCTACGAGATCGCCGACAATGCGACCCACGCCGTAGCGACCAACGTCGCCGAGGAGGCGAATTTGCGACAGATCGGCATCACCGAGTTTGACGGCGTAGTCATTGCGATAGGCGACAACATCCAGGCATCCATTATCACCGCGCTCAACTGCAAGGAGATGGGCTGCAACTACATCGTCGCCAAGGCGCAGAACGCCAAGCACGCGCGCGTGCTCGAAAAGATAGGCGTCGACTATGTCATCATCCCCGAGGCGGACAGCGCGATCAAGACGGCGAGGCTTTTGACTCAGCCGCAGATCAGCGACATCGTCAATATCACGTCAAATTACAGCATCGCGCAGGTCGCGGTTCCGGGCGAATGGGCGGGCAAAAAGCTGTCGGAGATGAACTTGCGCAACCGCTTTGACGTAAACGTGCTGATCGTCATCTCCGGCTCGGGCGTCAATTCGATGCCGTCGGGCGAAACGACCTTCGCAAGAGGGGACAAGATGGTCATCGGCGGCGAGTCGGACTCCATCAAGACGTTTGCCGACCGCATAGCAAAGGGCTGAAACAAAAGACGAGCCGCTCTTGATCGGGGCGGCTTTTTGTGCGAAAAAGCAAAACGTGTCGGCAATTATATGTATTCCAAGCCCAACAGATAGTCTGCGGACACGCCCAAAAATTTGCAAATTTTCACGATTTGAGTCGCCTTTGGCTCGCTCACTCCGTCACACCAATTACATACGGTCTGCTTGGAAAGACCGCAATTTTTCGCCAACGCATATTTGGTGACGCGCTGCGCTTTGAGTTCCGAATTTAGCCTTTCGGTGAAGATATCCATGATTTTATTATAGTGTCGAATAGCATATTTTACTTGACTAGTCTATTATAATGGACTATAATAAAGAAAAGCCCTGGAGGAAACCATGGAAGAGAGCAAAAGAGAGACATTGGCGCAATTGTATGCTTTGCGAGCCGGGATGTCGTATGTGTCCGAGTTAAAGGACGATTATGACATATGCGCCCAATGCTACGCCGACAACGTAAAAGAGATAGAAGACAAAGCAGGGATTGAAATTTTTGGCGAAATATCGCAATGTTCGGACGTTGCGGATCGTTTGGATCAAGCAGTAAAAACGGTAGAACAAAGACGGAGACACGCGGAGACGGAAAGAGATCGAGTCGAAAAACAGACGAAAGACGTGTTGGCTGAGGTGAACTCTAAATATGCAAAAGCGGTAAAACATGATAAGAAACAGCACAATTTCGATAGAGCGCTTAAGATAATCGGAATTATCGGACTAATTTTACTTATCTTAACATTGCTTGCTTCGATCGCGTACGGAATATATGGGATAGTTGTCGGTTGGTCGGAGGAATCACCGTTGTGGCGTGGGAGTGAGGTCGCTGACAGCATTATGATTACCAGTGCAATAGTTACCGGATGTGTGCTTGTTGGAGGGTTTATCTTGCTGATATTGTACCCTAAACTTTGTGAAAATATATCTTATTATCTCTTTCGCTCGGGCACTAACACAAATGAACTTTATTATATGGCGCGAACAGCAAAAGAGAAAAGAAAGAAGGCGCAAGATCGATATTCCGACGCTTTGCAAATCGAGAAAGAAGTTGAAGAATTGAGCAAACGGGTCGCCAAAGCCGCAGAAGAATACAGTAAAGAAAAGTATTTGCGGAAAGCCGCCGAAGCGGACAATGCCTTTGTATCTAACTATTCCGGCTTGCTCGACAAGCGCGACTGGCAATATCTCGATCTCGTCATCTTCTACTACGAGACGGGCAGGGCGGACACGATCAAAGAGGCGTTGCAGCTTGTGGATAACGAGAGGCGAAACGCCGAGGTCATTTCGACGATCCAACACGCGAGCGACACCATTTGCGGTACGATCAACACGAGCATCAGGGCTTTGGGCAGCGCGATGACCGCCTGCTTTGACAGACTGTCTTCGCAGATCAATGCGGGCTTTGCCGCGCTTTCGGACAGCATAGGCGCGGTCAACGCGCAATTGGGGCAGATATCCGCCCAAAACGCCGCGCTCATTACCGGGCAGCAAATGCAAAACGCCCTTATGGCAAAGGCGTCCACGTCGAGCACTCAACTCGCCAAAGACGTGTCCTATATGACCACGCTAGCCGATCAGGCGGAGGTCAGAAGGCGCAACGGGCAATAATCGACTTTCAAATCATTGACATTCTCGCGCCCGCGTAATATAATTGCAACGCAATCGAGGCGTGAGATGAAAGCGGTCGATCTTTCGGACAACAAGGTTTTTGCAACGGTGGTCAAGCTGGCGGTCCCCGCAATGGTCGCGCAGCTTGTCAACGTGCTGTATTCGATCGTGGACCGCATATTTGTCGGCAACATCGACGTCATCGGCGATATCGCGTTGGCGGGCGTGGGCGTCTGCGCCCCGATCACCACGCTGATATCGTCGTTTGCTTTTTTGGTGGGCACGGGCGGCGCGCCGATATTTTCGATGGCGCTCGGCGAGGGCGACGACGAGAGGGCGAAAAAGATATTGTCTTGCGCCGGCGTGATGTTGGTTGCGATCGCCGCGGTGTTGACCGTCGTCGTGTGCTGTGCGCTTCGCCCGATATTGATGACCTTTGGCGCAAGCGAAAATTCGTACGAATACGCGCGGCAGTATCTGCTCGTTTACGCGTTGGGCAGCGTGTTTTCGATCACGGCGACCGGGCTCAATCAATTCATTATTGCCGATGGCTATTCCGGCATGGGGATGCTGACGATCCTGATAGGCGCGCTCGCCAACATCGCGCTCGATCCGCTGTTCATCTTTGTGTTTGATATGGGCGTTGCGGGCGCGGCGATCGCCACGGTGATCTCTCAGGCGATATCGTTTGTGTTTGTCATCGTGTTTTTGACGCGCAAGAGCGTCAAGTGCGCGTTGACCGTGCGCAAACCGTCGCTGAAAATAGCGGGGCGCATCGCCGTGATGGGGATCTCTCCCTTTGCGATCATGGCGACGGACAGCGTGATAATCATCGCGTCAAATATGGTCTTGCAGCGTTACGGCGGCGCCGAGGGCGACAATTGGATAACCGTGTCAACGATTGTTCAGGCGTTCCTCTCGCTGATCACTATGCCGATGCTTGGTATCACTTCGGGTACCCAGCCGATATTGTCCTTTAATTACGGAGCGCGCAACTTGGAGTTGGTCAAAAGGGCGGAACTGAGGATAGCCGCTATGTGCGTGGTCTTTACTACGGTGATGTTTGCGCTGTCGTTTGCGATCGCGCGGCCGTTTGCGACGCTGTTCACCGACAGCGAAACATTGCTCGACCGCAGCGCGTGGGGAGTGAGGATATATATGATCGGCATCATTCCGCTCGCTCTGCAATACGCGTTCGTGGACGGTTTTACCGCGCTGGGACAGCCGCGCTTTGCGATCGTGCTGTCGCTGACGCGCAAGCTGCTGCTGTACACGGTCAGTCTTGTCGTGCTGCCGATGTTTTTCGGAGTGAATGCGGCGTTTTACGCCGAGCCTATCGCAGACATAGGAGCCGCCGTACTCAGTACGGGTACATTCCTGATCGCGTTTCCCAAGATTATGAAAAAGCGTGCGGCGATGACTGCAGACAATATGTCGGGCATACCGACGGGAGGCAAAATATGAAGATAGAGTTAGGAAAAGACGGCGCGCGCGCCGTCATCGACACGATCGGCGCGTGCGTCGATTCGCTTACGATAGGCGGAGAGCAGTGCGTGATCGACAAGCGCGGGACGGGCGGAGGCATCGACGCGGTGCTGTTTCCCATCGTCGGCAGGCAGAACGGCGGCGACTACACCGTCGACGGAAAAGTGTTCAAACTTCCCATCCACGGCTTGCTCAAAGGCGTTGAGATGTCGGTCAAAGACAGAGGCGACGACTTCGTCATCTTGACTTACCGCGCGACAGAAACGGACAAGCAGGCTTATCCCTTCGACTTCGAATATGCGGTCAAGTACGCTTTGCGCGAACGCAAGCTGTATCAACACCACATAGTGTTCAACGTCGGCGACAAGCCGTTGCGCTATTCCTTCGGTCTGCATCCGTCCTTTTTGCTTGACGGAGCAAAAACCGGAAAAACAAACACGGGTACAGATATTTTGCGGTTCCGCAAGCACATTTCGCCCAATGTCTGGATGCTGGACGACAATGGTCATTTCGTTGTCGGGAAACAGCCTTTGGGCGAGGTCAAGCAAATCGAGGCAAGCGCCGGGACGATCGCAAAGTACGGCACATTGATGCTGTGCGACGCCGCTTTCCGCGATATCAGACTCTATACCCGCGGCGGATCGATGTGGGAGATAGGAATACTGCCGTCGCCGCCCGTACTCGCGCTTTGGGGCGAACCCGACGGAGAGGACGGCTACGTCTGCGTCGAGCCGTGGTGGGGACTGAACGACTTTGCCGACAGAGAGAGGGAACTGTCGCGCAAGGCAGGATTCAACACGCTCATGCCCGGGCAAAGCGCGCACTACCACGTCGTTCTCAAAAAGGTGAGATGATGAACAAGACCAACGTGATGCGTCTGCTTGACGCAGCCAAGACGGGATATATTCCGCACGAATATGACAACACCGTGACCGACGGAGAGACCGTTGCACGGCTTGTCGGCATTCCCGCCGAGCGAGTATTCAAGACATTGGTGACCGAAAGCGGAGATCGCCGCATCTTCGTGTTCGTCGTGCCCGTGGGCAAGACGCTCGATCTCAAAGCGGCTGCGCACGCGGCGGGCGTCAAGTCGGTTGCGATGATCCCCCAAAAGAGGTTGTTGCCGCTGACGGGATACGTCCACGGCGGCTGTTCGCCGATAGGGATGAAAAAGCCTTTCCCCACATTTATTGACGCTTCGGCGGAGGGCTTGGAGACGATCGTGGTCAGCGCCGGCAAAGTCGGACGCCAGGTCGAGCTGCCGCCCAAGGATCTGGCGCAGGCATGCGGCGCAGAATTCGCGCCGATCGCAGCGGACAGAGCGTAAACCGAAATATTCACAAAAGCGGACGATGCGGCACAAAACAAGCCTTGCAATCGTCCGTTTTTTATATTATAATGAAAACATAAAGGGCAATCGCCCGAGAGGGAGTTATGAATATGGCAAAAGACGCATCGACGGAGGCAGTCGCCAAACCGTCTTTCAAACAGAGATTCAAAGCATTTTTCACGCCGGAGCGATCGCGCAAGACAGGCAAGATCGTCGGCATAGTCATTGCTATCCTTGCGATCGTCACGATCTTGGCTCTGTCGATATATTCGATCGCCGCCTATGCGCCGCTGCGCGTCAATGTCGACCTCAATGTCGAACATCAGACGTTGGGCGGATTCGGCGCGTCGTCGTCGTGGATATATCAGGAACTCGGCAAGGAAGAAAACGCCGCCGAAGGGGAGAAGGCGATCGAGATGCTCTACGGCGACAGCGGTCTGCAACTCAACATCTTCCGCTACAACATCGGCGGAGGCTCCAAGGACAGCGTTCTTGACGACAAGGTGCCGTACAGCAACGACTGGTTCGACACCAACAGGCGTGCGGAGAGCTTTTTCGTCGCCGAGAATTACAAAGTGCCCGAGGACTTTCTCGACGTGAGCAATTACGACTTCGAAAAGGACGCGGCGGTGCAAAACCTCTTCAAGCAGGCGCTCGACAAGGGGCATATCGACAAGGTGGTGTTCTTCTCCAACTCGCCGCACTATCTGATGACCGAATCGGGCATGTGCACGGGCG
>CALWKU010000027.1 GCA_944381345.1 uncultured Christensenellaceae bacterium | reverse complement strand
CGAGACGGCGGACGATAAGCAGGACGTCTATCAATCGACTGCGACACCAAAGGAGGGCAACGACAATGAGGACTAAAAAGATCATCGGTTTGATCGCCGTCACTATAATTCTTATGTCCGTCGCCGCGACGGCGATGACGGGCTGCAACACCAAGCTCTCGGGCGACGAAGCGTACGACCTCCTTATGGAAGCTCTTGATCTGTCTGTCGCCGCCGACCCCAATCGCAACGCCGAGATCTATGACGCAACCGTCGCGCACGAGACCAACGGCTATATCTTCGCCTACAAGGAATCCGTGCGCTCGAACAACATGATCACAAACACCAACGTCAACGTCCATTGCGATCAGGACGCGTCTTACCGGCTTCATGTCGACGAGGATCTGATGGTCGACCTCTATCAAGAGACTTACGCCATCAACGCGACGACCGGCAGCACCGGCGACAAGATCGGCGACTTCGGTTTCATCGTAGGTCCGTATCCGGACGCCGATTCCGACGCCGAGCGCGCCTACTACACCGAGCGCCCTGAGGACGAGGACGAGAGCGGAACGTATAAAGATGCCAAATATTATGACGATATCTCCGCCGAGGAGTTCATCGCAAGCGATTACTTCCGCAGGTACAGCCTCGCGTCGCGCCTCGAAGAGCTGCGCCAAATGCCGCGCAACGCCTTCGTCTTCGATGAAGACGCCGACAACATCTATCGGCAGATCAACCTTGTCAAGATCACATTCGAGGTCACTCAAACCTATCTCGACAACTATGCCAAGACTACGGGCAGGCAGTCCATATTCGCAGGCAGTTCCTATGCGGAGATAGAGCTGACATTCGGCAGGTTCAGCAACATCTACGTCTATCGCCAGGAAAATCTCGGCGGCAGTTTCTTCAACCTGCCCCAGGAGATCTACAGCCTGCAAGTCACCTACCTTGGCAAAAACGTCGCATTCCCCGGCGGACACGACGGCAGCGACTATACCGCCGCGCCGAAGCTGCTTGAAAGGACGGATTTGGCGTTTGCGAAAGCTTTGCTTTGAGGGGCAACCCGAAAACTTAACGCGTCGAATCGCAACGGGCATATCCGAACCTCGGATCTGCCCGTTTCTCATACTTGCTATTTTCGGTTTTCCCCTCAATACTCCCCTTCCCACGGGACAAGCGCTCGCTCACCGCTCGCGGTCCCGCAAGGGGCGACCGTCGAAGAGCGCGGTCATTCGACGGTCGCATTATCGAGTCGCGCGGGAATCGCGGTTCCGCGCGACGGTAGTCGCAAGTTTTCCGCTTATTGAAAGATTGTCTAATACTTTTTAATGCGGATAAGTTTAGAAAATTTTTCAAAAAAGTGAAAAGATGTCTTGACAAAGAAAAACGCAAAAAAAATCAAGCGCAACGCATTGCCGATAAAAAAATGAAAAGATGTCTTGACAAGCAAATTTTGTCCACCGCCAAGCATATACAAACGGATAAAATATCCATAAAGTTTGCGAAAAGATGTATTGACAAGTTGAACGCATGCTTTTTTGAGGGGAGAGGAACGGAAAGATCGCCGATGATGGCGATTTTCGATCATGTTTTCTGCGGCAATGAGAGCTGGCGCAGAAAATTCTTTACGTTTCGGAGCGAACATTTCACGCGACCGCCAAATGGGCGGATACATTTCACGCGCGCAATATGCGCGCAAAAAATTAACACGTCTGTTAAATGAAGTATAGCATCCCGAGCGCCGCAGAGAGGAGTATCGTCGCAATGGGCGGCATATGCCGTTTACGGATGAGCTTGTAGAGTACGGTGCATATGACGAGCGCGACAAAGATCGTCAGCGCGACCCAATCGAACTGCCCGACCGCGTCGAAGTCGTTGTATTGCGCATAGAGGCAATATACGACCATCAACAGTCCGGTCGAGAGTATCAATCCCAGGATGACGGGCGTTATGCTTGCGAACGCGGACTTGACATAGCGATTTTTCGCAAAAGTCTTGAACACGGCGGCGATAACCAAGATGATGAGGAACGCGGGCAACACTATGCCGAGCGTGGCAACCAGCGACCCCCAAAAGCCGGCTTGATCTGAACCGACGAACGTTGCGATATTGACCGCGATCGGTCCCGGCGTAGACTCGGCGATCGCTATGTAGCTCATCAATCTGTCGGCGTCTATCCAGCCGCGCGAAGTCATCTCCTGTTGGATCAGCGAGATCATGCCGTACCCGCCGCCAAACGAGACCGCGCCTATTTTGAGAAACACGAGAAAGAGTTCAAGATATATGCTCATCTTTGCCCTCCTCTATTTTCTCATGCGCCGGATTTTCTCGACCTGTATCGATATTTTCGCCGTTATGGCTCTCATTTTGCTCTCCCGTTGAAAGCTCTTCCTTGGGCACGCCTATCGCCCTTTTGAGCTGTTCGTCGTCGCCCTCGTTGGGGTCTTTGACCGCTACGACGTAGGGCGATCCCTTCTTCTTGTTGCGAATATCGGACGCCGCCTGCAACACAAGCCCGAGCGCTCCGCCCGCCAAGATCAGCCATATCGTCGAGATGTCAAGCCCGAAGATATCGATCAATGCCGCCGCCGCGAACGCAAAACAGAACGTCGCCCAAAAGAGCGCGTTCTTCCTTGCCTTTTTGATCATATTGAGCCCGGCGGTCGTGATCATGACCGCGACGCCGACGTTGATGCCCTTGAACGCATATGCGACCGCGGTCAGCGCCATGAAACTGTCGTAAAATATTGATATAAGATAGATTATAACAAAGGACGGGATGCAGACCGCGAGCGTCGCAAAAAATGACCCTGCGACGCCCATGATCTTGTAGCCGACGAACGTCGCGCAGTTGATCGCAACGGGTCCCGGCGTGGATTCGGCAATCGTAATGATCTCATAAAGTTCGACCTCGCTGATCCACTTGCGGCGGAACACGTATTCGCGCTCGATCAACGGGATCATCGCATATCCGCCGCCGAACGTGAACAGCCCTATCTTGAAATAAGACAAAAAAAGACCGAGCAGAAGTTTTAGCTTCTGCCCAGGCTTCTTCCCGAAAGACGCGTTATCTCTTGTCGAGCGGCTCATATTCGCGTATCTTGACTATGTCGTGATAGGCGGGGCGGATGATCTTGTCCGCGTTGATCAACTCTTCGAGGCGATGCGCCGACCATCCGACGATGCGCGCCATTGCGAACATCGGCGTATAAAGTTCGGTAGGTATGCCAAGCATATTGTAGACAAACCCGCTGTAAAAATCGACATTGGCGCTTACGCCCTTGTAGATCGACCTCTCGGCGGCGATCGCCTTGGTAGCAAGACGTTCGACGCGCTCGTAAAAATCGTACAGCTTCGACTTGCCCTTGGACTGCGAAAGCCGCTTGATGAACTCCTTGAACACCTGCGCGCGCGGGTCGGACAGCGAATAGACAGCGTGTCCCATGCCGTAGATCAACCCCTTGTGGTCAAAGGTCTCCTTGCGCAAGATTTTGAGCAAATACGCATAAATTTCATCCTCGTCTTTGAGATCGTGTACGTTCTCGCGGATGTTGCGCATCATCTGCACGACTTTGATGTTCGCGCCGCCGTGCTTAGGTCCTTTGAGAGACGCGAGCGCCGCCGAAATCGCGGAATAGGTGTCCGTACCCGACGAGGTGACTACGCGCGTGGTGAACGTCGAATTGTTGCCTCCGCCATGCTCCATGTGCAATATGAGAGCAAGGTCGAGTACGCTCGCCTCGAGCGGCGTAAAACTCTTGTCCGGGCGCAGCATTCGCAAAAAGTTCTCCGCCGTGGACAGCTCGGGGGCGGGATGATGTATGTAAAGGCTGTCGTCGTTGATGAAGTGGTTGTAGGCGTGGTAGCCGTAGACCGCGAGCATGGGGAAAACGCTGACCAGCCACAAACATTGACGGATCACGTTGTTTATGCCGATGTCGTCAAACTTTTTGTCATAGCTTGCCAAGGTCAGCACGCTGCGCTGCAAGCTCATCATCATGTCCTTGCTCGGCGCTTTGAGAATGACGTCCTTGGTGAAATTGCGCGGCAGCTTGCGTATCTCCGCGAGCAGCGCGGTGAACTCGTCAAGCTGTTTTTTGTCGGGCAGCTCGCCCAAAATGAGCAGATAGGCTATCTCCTCGAATCCGAACCTGTCGTCCTTGATCAGTCCCTGCACGAGATCGTTGATGCCGTAACCGCGATAGTACAGTTCTCCGTCGCAGGGGATATGCTTGCCGTCGGCGTCCTCTTTGTAGGAAACGATCTTCGAGATATTGGTGATGCCGGCGACGACGCCCTGCCCCGACTTGTCGCGCAGCCCGCGCTTGACGTGATACTTTTCGTACAGCGAAGTGTCGAGCGCATAGTCTCGCCTGCATATCTCCTCGTATTTGTTGATGATGCTCTTTCCGTCGATCATCGTTGCCTCCTCATTCTTCTTCGTCGAACACGACCGTCAGACCTGCGGTCGATGTGACCGCGCCGACGACAGCCCTCTCGACGGCTTTGACCGCCGCAGTCTGCAGCAGTGCGAAGTTGACGACGGGCATTTTGCCCGCAGACAGCGCAAACAGCGTGTCCCCGTCATAGTCGGTATGCACGGGATATATCGTCCTCGCCAGCCCGTTGTGCGCGGCGGACGCGAGTTTGTTGGTTTGCACCTTGTTGAGCTTTGCGTTGGTGATCACGCAGCCGATCGTAGTGTTGCCGGTGAGAAACTTGAAGTATTCGCCCTCGAGCAACTTCTTTTCCGCAAAGGCAAATCCGCCGTCCGCGTTCCTGCATCCTGCGACTATCTCCCCTCTTTCGGGATCGAACACGTCGCCCAGCGCGTTGACCGCAACGACAGCCGTCACATACGCGCCGGCGATCTTCTCCGTCGCCGCGCCGACGCCGCTCTTGCAGCAATACTTCATCCCGCGCAGTTTGCCCACGGTCGCGCCCTTGCCCACCCCTACGTTGCCGAACAACGGCGCGTCGCTTTGCGCGTTCTCGCACGCTTTGTACCCGAGCGCAATGTCGGGATAGTATGTCTGCTTTTCGTTGAGATCGAAGATGACCGCCGCAGGGACTATGGGGACTACCTTGCCCGAGACCTTGAAACCGTATCCCCTCTCCGCCAGCCATTTCATCACGCCGCACGCGCTCTCGAGTCCGTACGCCGAGCCGCCGGTCAACACGATAGCGTTGACGCTTTCGGCAGCCTTTTCGGGGTGCAGAAGATCGGTCTCTCGCGTGCCCGGACCGCCGCCTCGTACGTCTACGCCGCCCATGCACCCCTTGGGGCACAATATGACGGTGACGCCGTTGTGTCCGTTGTCGGCGTGACCTATCTTTACGCCTTTGGGCAGTCTGATCTCTTTCACAGCTTTTTCAACACCTCGCCGACCAGCTTCATGTCGCACTTGCCGGCATATTCGCTCTTGAAATGTTTCATCACCGCGCCTATGCTCCTGTCGGGCAGCGCCTCGATGACGCTCCTGATCTCGTCTTCGCTCATCATTGCGGGGATAAAGCGCTTGATCGCCTCGACCTGTCTGTCCAACTCGGCGACCTTTTCGGGACGGTTCGCCTTGACAAATCCGTCGCGTTCGTCGTACAGCTCCTTTTCCGTCTTTTGCAGGATACCGACAACGTCCGCGTCGGTCAGCTCGCCGCCCTTGGCGCGCTTTTCTATCCCCGCAAGCATTATCTTGTTGAGTACGACGCTGTACACGCCGGACACGACCTTGTCGTGCTGTTTCATTGCCTCTATCCTTGCCGCTTTGATGTCCTGTTCCAACATAAAGATCTCCTTGACGCCCAACCGGACGCTGCTAAACGTTCATATAATAATATACTCTCATTGCCGCAAAAAGTCAAGTCCGACACGTCTTTCGCGCTCGGTGTGAAAAAGACGCGCCCGAAAGCGCGCCATATCAACGTTGTATTCCGCGCTGAGCGGCTTTCAGATCGCCCGTTTGAGGAACGCCTTGACGTCGTCCACCTTGATGGCGAAATTCATGCCCTCGGCGTTGTCTATGCCGGAGACGATCGTGCCGATCACCTTGCCGGACGCGTCGAAGATGGGACCTCCGGAATTGCCGTGGTTGGTCGCGCAGTCGGTCATCAGCAGCCTTTCGCCGTCTATATATCGATCACGGTCGCTGACTATTCCTCTCGTGATGCAGGTGCCCATTCCCAGCGAATTTCCGATGACGAACACCGTCTGTCCGTTGCGCACTTCCGAAGAATCGCCGAGTTTGACGCAAGTCGCCGCTCTCGGCACGCTTGCCAGCTTGATGACGGCGAGGTCTATACCGCTGCCGCTGCCCGCCCTGTTGTCGCCCAAAGCGATCACCTTTGCGGCAACCGTCTCGCCGGCGATCGTGACCTTGATGCGGCTGCTGACCTCAAAAGTAGAAGAATCTGTAACCACATGGGCGTTTGTGACGCAGCAACCGTTGGGAGTGATCATATAGCCCGATCCTGCCGATCCGCGTCCGTTAAATCCGCAAACTATCTCCGCGACGGCGTTTTTGACGCTGTCGAATACGTCCGCTCCCTCTTCTTCGTGTTTTGCCATCCTGACAGGAGACGGAGCCGTCTCAAACGTGTAGCCGCAGCAATTACAGACGAAATCGCCGCTTTGATCCTGTGTGCATTCTCCCCCGCACATGGGGCAAACTTTAGTCTTCATATTCTCTCCTATCGCATCACATCAGAACGTCGTATTCTCTTTCCATTCCATAAGGCGTGCGATATCCGCCTTTTGAACGGTAGATCTCACCTGTTCCGCCGCGGCAAGGAAGTCTTCGTTGCCGATATACTTGCCGCCGCCGCGAAGTCCGCGCATGATCGATATCTCCTCTACCTTGTCGAGATAGTTGCCGATGTCCGAGCCGTTGTATCCCTCCGTAGCCGCGACGACGCCGTCCACATCGACGTCTTCTTTGACCTGCACGACGCCCTTGGCGCGGAGTTTATCCATTCTCTTGACGATCATATAGCGCCTCGCCTCTGCGTCCGGTAACCCCACATATACGGCGATGCCGAACCGTCCCGGCCTCACGAACGCGCTGTCGATATCCCACGGCTTGTTGGTCGCGGCGATCAGGAACAAAATGTTGTTCGTCTTGCCGGAATACGCCTCTATGCCCTGCATCTGCGACAGCAGCTCGCTGCGCAGTTGCTTTGCGTATTGCGAGCGCGTATCCTTGGGCGTGATCGAGTCCATCTCGTCGAAATAGACGACCGCGCACGGAAACTTGCGAGCCTGCGAAAACAGCGCGCGCACCGCCTTTTCGCTATTGCCCGCGCCCTGATGCAGCAGATCGGACGGCTTGACCGAGCAGAATTTTGCCCCGATCTCGTTGGCGATCGCCGCCGCGATCATCGTCTTGCCCGTTCCGGGCGGTCCGTACAGCAGCAACCCGCCGCCGTTCTTGCGCTCGTATCCGGCAAAGGCGTCGGGATTCTTGAGCGGCAGCAGCACCTTGACCTGCACCGTCTCTTTGACTTCGTCGAGACCGGCGACGTCGTCGAATGTGATCGCCGGCAAACTGTCCCAATCAAACTTGTACCCGTCGTCCTCGACAGAGCTGTCCAAGACTTTCTTTTCCGGCTCGTCGACGCCCGCCTTATCATTGTTGTCGGGAGCGGTCGCGTCGGAGGGGTTTCTTTGCACATCGTTTTTCGCGCCGTTAGCAACGTCCGCTTCCGGCATCGCTTTCTCTATACCCGCATACTTCTCGAACCTCGCTATCTCAACGGGATCGACGGTGGGGCGCACTTCGGAAAGCGCCTTGAAGAAGTCTCGCATAGTCACCTTGACCGTAGAGTCGGTCTCGATCGCTTTGAGCAGCGGTCCCTCTTTCGCCCTGTCGCATATCTCCTCGATGTCCGCGCCGCTGTATCCTTCGGACGCGATCACCAAAGCGCTGAGGTCGATATCCTCGGCGCCGGGCACTCCCTTAATCGCCTTTTTGAACATAAATCTGCGGGCGGGCGCGTCGGGCAAAGGCACATATATCTTCTGAGAAAATCTACCCGAACGGATCGCCGCGCCGTCGATGTCCCACGGCCGGTTGGTCGCTCCCAGCAAGAGCAGATTGGGCGCCCTGCCGACAAATCCGTCTATCTGCTGCAAAAACTCGTTGACGCGCTTGTCGTTGTGCGTATCCACGCCGCGCCTGCCGATCAAAGAATCCATCTCGTCGATGAAGATGATCGCCAGATCGTCCTTGCGCGCCGTCTCGAACAGCGAATTTATATTTTTTTCGGACTCGCCGACCCACTTGCTGACAATGTCCGAACCTTTGATCGCATAGAACTTGGCGCCGACTTCGTGCGCGATCGCTTTGGCGATCATCGTCTTGCCGGTGCCCGGAGGACCGTACAGCAACACGCCGCCGCCGCTCTTTTTGCCGTACAACGCATATTTTTCGGGATATTTAAGCGGATCGATCATGCGCACCGTGATAGCGCGCTTGACGTCCTCAAGTCCCGCTATATCGTCAAAACCGATGTCGGGGATCGCGGAACTTTGCCACTGCCTGCCCTCGTCGTCGTCGGACGACTGTCCTCCGGGAGCGACGACGTCCTTTTTGTTCTCCTCGGCGGCGCGAAGCCCGGACGCGATCGCAATGAGACGACGCGCCCTTTCAAGCCTCGCCTTTTTGAGTTGAGGCGACGACATCTGCGCGAGTTTGAGCAGCGTCTCCGCCGCCAGCTCGTAATTGCGCTTTGCAAACTCAATGTTGCCGGCCTCGTGCGCCTGCTTTGCGGCTGCGTAATACATATTGAACTTGTCGTTGAGTACGGTCTCGGAAATCATATCGCTTCCTCCTGCGCCGTCATGCTTCTCCGCCCGTCTTGGCTCTGAGCCTCGCAAGCTCCGCCTCGATCTCATCGTCTACGGATTCGTCCAAACCGGTCTGCGTTTCGATCAGATCTTTGATCTCCTTGTCGTCGACCGAATCGGTCGCACCGCTCGCCGTGCGGAAAGACTCCTGCGACATTTCCATGAACATATCCATTTGCTCCGCCTGATGCTCCGCCTTGCCCATCGCCTTTTCAAATTGCTTTTGCACTTCGAGGAATTCCTTTTCGTCGGCAAGTTTCGCCATTTCTTTGCTGAGCAGACTCATCCCTCCCAGAAAGTCCTTTGTCATCATGGACATATCCTTCATCTGAGAAGTAATCTCAAAGTTGAGCAGCATCTCCTGCGCGCGCTTTTGCTGAAGCAGCGTCATCTTGTAACCGGTCAGCGCGAGGTTGTATTGAGGCTCAAGTCCGTTCTTCTTCGCCATCTTTGCCTTTTCTACGAACACCGCCTTCTGCGCTTCGAGCGTATTGATTTGTTTGTTCATTGCGTTGATCGTCTTCTTGATCAACATCTTCTTTTCGATCTCTTTTTCGGTCTTGCTTTTGAACAGTCCCATAATCGTCTCCTATGTCTTATTCTTTTGCCGCCGCAGCCTGTGACGCGCCGAGCGTCTCTTGCGCCTGCCTTTGCATATTGGCAAGCATTTCTGCGCTTGCTTTCAGTTTTGCCAGCCTCCTCTTGTTGCCGTCGCGTTTCGCTTTGACCGAGGCTGTTTGAGCGCTTAGAACCGCAAGCTGCGACTTGACGGTTTCACGCGTTCGATTCATCTTCGCACGCTTAGCGTTGCCCGATGCGATCACGATGTTGACCGGCAGCGTAAAGGCGTTGAGAATGCTGATCAAAGCGCACAGCACCAGCCACACCGCCGTCAACGCTATCGTGGCGACGAGGCTGCCCACGATCGATCCGGCCAGTTTGAGAACGACCGCGATCACGACCGCCGATGCGACTCCGAGTACGCCGCCCAACAACGTGAGCAATCCGCGGGCTATCAGTATGTCAAACCAACCGGTCACTTCTACATCTACGCCAAATCCCATCTTTTTGACCAAGTACCATTCTCTGATATACGGAATATAATCGAATACGAAGTGTATCGCAATCGCGCCTCCGATACCCAGTATGACTGCCATCGTCACGAATATGCCCCAATTCATGATGCTCGGACAAGTCACCCTACCGAAATGATCGGGGTAGGGCAAAAATTTGTACTTTTTCTTTTCCTTTTCCGGATTTTTCTCGATTTTCTGATTCAGCTCCTTTTTGCGGCGATCGTTCGACTCAAGCTGCTGTTCGTCTTCGGAAATGATCCCGTTGTATTCCTCGATTTCGCCCGAAACCGAAGTTTTGATCTGTTCGACAACTTCTGTCACTTCTTTGACGTCGGCTTCGCTCAGGTCTGCGATCGCTCCGCTCAATCTGTCCCCCTCTTTCGTCAAGACGTCGAGCATGGCTATCCTCGTATCCGGGTCGGTGTCGTCGTACGTATTGCAGACGTCGGACGGCTCTTTGAGCGCGCATTTTGCGCGCTTGCACATTTCGTAGAAAACACGCCACCAAACGTTGTGCGCGGTCGTGCATTTGAAGTCCTTGTCCTGTGCTGCCAGCGTATTTTCAAACTCGGCATAGAGCGATCTGAACCGCGGAATGAGCGACTCGTCCGAAACGTCTTCCACTTTTTCGGAGGCGAAGATGTCCATTTCCCTATGCAACGCCATCGCGTCGTCCAAAACCTTGCGCCTGTCGGCAGCGTTCGCAGAGGCTTTGCATTGTCCGATCACGACGACGAGCTTGTCTATGTATTCACGATAGACAATGGTGTTGATCTTGGTCAAGATCGCGTTCGCCTGCGCTATCAGCTCGTGTTTCAATTCGGGGGAGGCATATCTCATCGCGTTTTTGTATTCTTTGGAATCACACCTCATGCGCCTTTCGATGAGCCTCATCTTGTCGTCCGAGTTCGTCAGAGGCTCGCCATAGGGCAATTGGTTGTTCGCATAGAATTTTCCGAGCCACGCCTCCGCGTTTTCGGGATCTAAGTTGAGCGCTTGGTCGAAAAATTGCGCAGCCTCTTTATAATCGCGCGCTTCCATCTCCTGTTTCGCACGCACGATCAGATTGGCGACCTTATTGACGGCTCCGCCCGACCTTGCCGCGGCGGTCAGCTTTTGTTCCAAAGCCCTTTGCGACTCCTCGATGGCGCGGCGCTGTTCCTCCATCTGGCGCTTTATCTCTTCCGCCTCGGTCTGCCTCTTGGTCCTGCCTAACCTCAGCGATATGCTGTCCGCAAGCTCTATCTCGTATCCGCCCCCGGGGTACTTGGCAAGATCTACGCCCTGGTTGCGCAAAAAAGACGGCAGCATCGAGGGCTTTATGCCTTTGAACAC
>CALWKU010000026.1 GCA_944381345.1 uncultured Christensenellaceae bacterium | reverse complement strand
GGGGCGGACATTGTCCGCGACGGAATAGCGAGCGCCGTCAGGGAATGGAGCGGAACTTCGTTACGCTCCACGCGAGCGTGCAACCCGTGCATGATATAATCATGACCGGGGTGCAATCCCTCCGCTTTCGCCAAAAAAAGCGACACTGACTCGTGCCGCTTTTTTGGCGGAAGCGGAGGGATTCGAACCCCCGTGGGCTTTCACCCAAACGGTTTTCAAGACCGCCGCGTTATGACCACTTCGCTACGCTTCCACAAAATTTATTAAGTTTTCATCCGCGGCGGTCACTTAACCGTTTACGGTTTGACCCTCGCCGCGCAGGGCGCGTCTCGCTATTCCGTCACTTCGCTTGCGCCTTGTTCCTTACAAGACCGCCGCGTTATGACCACTTCGCTACGCTTGCGTATTATGCAAAGGTTTCGAGTTTTTGACCGAGGGACGATCAAAAAACTATCATAGCAGTAAACCGATTATAGCACAAAACCGCGAAAGTTACAACAAAAATTAGGCTATTCCGTCATCGCAATTCGGGTAAAAATTTCTTAAACTTGTGCGGATAAATTGTTGCAATTTCCGTCAGTGCATGCTATAATAGCTTTCGCACATGGGGATATAGCTCAGTTGGTAGAGCGCTTGCTTCGCATGTAAGAGGTCAGGGGTTCGACTCCCCTTATCTCCACCAAACTAAACCTAAAACGAACCGCTTTGAATGCAAGTCGTTTTAGGTTTTTTCATTTGTTGCTACTCGACTAGAAAAATATATACATTATGATTGTTGACCTAAATTCTATTTAAAAGTTGATTTTCGATATATACATGAAAGAGATGCTGAATGGGGCGTACATGCTTCAGACTTGTTTAGACTTGTTCATGCTTTGAATACGGTTTGTAATTCAAGCCGGCAATGAATATACGTACAAATTCGTTTTACGTTACTACCTCTCCAGCGCTTCAAGCTGCGGCACTAAGCGATCCAAAGAACAGGGAGTTCGGCACAAATGCCGCTCCTTTTTCTTTGCCTCGCTCTTCGTTCCGTTCCGATAATGGGCACCGAAATCGTGACGGCTCACTCGGTTCGCTTATTCCGTCCTCGCTTTGCTCGTCCTTACGACTCCCGTTATCCCCACAAAGACAACAAAACGGCGCTTTATAGGCGTCGTTTTTGCTTGTCTTGGGGAGAATAAGAGGAGTGCAGCCCCGAACGGACTTTGTCCGTGTCATGGTGTGTACGTCGTTGTGTTCCGCGCTCGATTTGAGGCGCCGGTTTGGCGTGGGGAGTACGGGGTGGCGTTCAGGCGATGCGGGCTTGGAGGATTTTTAGGAATTCGGCTGCGGCGCGGGAGAGGGGGCGGGCGTGTTTCCATGCTAACGAGAGCTGAGCCGAAAGCGCTGGTTCGAAGGGGCGGAATATGAGGTCGGTTCCGGTGGTGTTGACAAGCCCTGCGATGGTCACCGCACAGCCCATGCCTGCTTTGGTCATCATTGCGGAGTTGTGGATGAGATTGTGGGTGGAGATGATGTCGAGGTCGCCGAAGTTGTGTCCGAGCCAGCCGGAGAGTTCGTTGCTGCCGATCGCCTGTCGGGAACAGAGAAGCGGCACGTTTTCGATGTCGGACGGGCGGATGGTCGGGCGTGCGGCGAGAGGGCAGTCGTTGCGCATCAGCAGTCCCCATGTGTCCGTATAGGGAAGTTTGATATAGTCGAACTTGGCGAGCGCAGCGTCGCCGACAAACAAGCCGAAGTCGACAAGCCCGGTTTCGAGACGATCGGATATGTCCTCGAAATTGCCGCTGTAAAGGTGGAATACCACGTCGGGATGGGCGCAGCGCATCTCCTTCATCGCGTCGATGACTATGCGCATACCCTCGGTCTCGCCGCAGCCGATCGACACATCGCCGGCGATCCGCTCATCGGTGGAGCGGAAGGCGTTTTCGGCAAGATCGGCAAGCTCGACGATCTCTTTTGCGCGCTGCAAAAGCAATATTCCGTCCTCGGTCAGCGTTGTACGGCGTTTGCCGCGCTCAAAGAGCGTGGTGCCGAGTTCGTGTTCGAGATCCATCAATTGCTTGGACAGCGTAGGTTGAGTGATGTGCAGTCTTTCGGCGGCTGCGGTTATGTTTTGCGTGCGCGCGACCTCGATGAAGTAGCGTAAAACTCTTAATTCCATGTCTTTACCTCGAATTTATTTTAGCATATATTACTATGCTTTTCAAATATGATAAGCAATATTTTTTAAGTATTTGCTATGAAAATGCGAGACAAGTTATAATGTAGACGGAAAAGAGAGGTGACACTATGACTATTGAAGAATTCAGGGCGCAATTGCAGAGAGACCCCGATATTTCGTGCAACGGCGAAATGCACGAGTTTATGAACACTGCTGCCGCCGAAGCGCGAATGATAACGAGCGAGATCAACGGCGCGTTCCGCACCGAGGATGAGCTGCGAGTTTTGATGTCGCGGCTGGTCGGATACAGGGTGGACGACGGCTTTCGGCTGTTCCCGCCCGTATATTCCGATTTCGGAAAGAACATCACGATCGGCAAAAACGTATTTGTCAATTCGGGATGCTGCTTTCAGGATCAGGGTGGGATCACGCTAGGCGACGGATGCCTGATCGGGCACAACGTCATCTTTGCCACGATCAACCACGCAAAAGATCCGCAGCGGCGCGGCGATATGACCGCAAAGCCGATCGTCGTAGGGCGCGACGTATGGATAGGCGCGCACGCGACCATATTATCCGGAGTTACGATAGGAGACGGCGCAATAGTAGCCGCCGGCGCGGTCGTGACGAAGGATGTTCCGCAAAGAGCTATAGTTGGCGGAGCGCCGGGCAATGTGATCGGCGAGGTTTGAGCGTATAGACTATAAGCCGCAAATTTTAACTGTTTGTAAGAGTTGATGTATTCTTTTGCCGAAAAGCCTTTTGCTTTCGGCTAAATGCCGTTGTTGCGCGCGGAAGAGAAATATGTTACAATATAAATATGGAAAAATTCAGGAAAATGCGAAGGTTCAAGTCGTCGCGCCCCGAGGAGTGCGAAAAGGCGCTTGATACCGCCGGGCGCGGAACGCTTGCCGTCGTCGGCGACGGCGGATATCCGTATTGCGTACCCGTCAACTTTTTGTATGACGGCGGGCGGATATACATCCACGGCTGCGCGCAGGGACACAAGGCGGACGCGATCGCCGCTTGCGACAAGGTGTGTTTCACCGTCACGCGCGACGACTTCCGTAAGGACGGCGATTGGGCGTGGTATGCGACGTCCGTCGTCGCGTTCGGCAGGGCGAAATGGGTCGAGGACAGAGAAAAAGTGGCGAAAATAATCAGACTTCTCGCCGCAAAGTATTACCCCTCGCAAGAGGAGATAGACAAGGAGATCGCGCGCGACGGACATCGCGTGCAATTGCTCGAGATAAAGATCGAGCATATGACGGCAAAACAGGTTCACGAAAAATGATAAGAAAGCTGATATCGATAATTCTCGAAGTCGTAGTCGCGGTGTGCGCGTCCGTCGGAGTCGCGCTGACCGCGGAGATGGGAAGTCAATGCTTCCTGTATTTCACCATTCAATCCAACCTTTGGATCGCGGCGACGCTGGCGGCGTTCGCTGTGTGGCAGCTCGTCAATATGATCCGTCCGTCGACAAAGGACATTCCGGAGGCTCTGTGGCGGCTCAAATTCGTGTTCACCGTCTCGATAAGTTTGACGGGAGGGGTGTTTTGCGCGGTGCTTGCGCCGACAATGCCCGGAGCGTTCAATTCCGCTGCAAACGTGCTGACGCACGTCGTCGTCCCCGTATGTGCGATAGCCGATCTCTTTGTCGCAAAGCACGACGCGCCCGATTTCGGCATCGCCGTGTGGGCGCTCGTCCCGCCCGTCTACTATCTCGCGTTCGCCACGGTCGGATTTATGCTCAATTGGGACTTCGGCAACGGGCTTAACTATCCATACTTCTTTCTCAATTGGTCGTCGCCGGCGGGAGTGTTCGGTTTTGGCGGCGGCGGGGAATACTTTATGGGTACGTTTTGGTGGATACTCGTGATGATCGCGCTCGTTGCGGGGATCGCGCTCGCATATGCGGCGATCCTCAAACGTATGCAAAGAGTGAAAGCGAGCGTGCGCGATGCCGACGTATATGTTGACGATGAAGTCCTAAGCGACGACTTGCAAAGCGACGGCGAAAGCACGCCCGACAAAGAGAGCGGGAAAGAGAGCGACGGCGAGGAGGGAAAGGGATAAGACCTCGACGCCGACAGGGAAGAAATATGAGTAAAAAAATAGCGTCCGTGTTTGTGGCAATAGTTTTGTGTGCGACCGCAGCACTGTGGTTCGCGTGCGACGATCCGGGCAAATGTACCGAGATAGGGCAGCCCGCCGACGTGAGCGAACTTGTGATGACGGACGCGCTGCGCTCGGACTATGGCGACGTCAACGACGGAGCGGGCGCGTTTGCGGGCAAATTCGCCTCAAGCGCGCTCGATCTCGGCGCGAACAGCGTTGTGTCTCCGGCGTCCGTCTATTTGACGCTTGCGCTTGCGTCCGTCTGCGCCGGAGGGAAGACCGGAGCGCAGATCTCGGACGCGCTGGGTGTGGACGGGGAGACGTTGATGTCGGGCGTGGGCGGTATGATGAAGGCAATGACGCGTAAAACCGAGACGTCTACGCTTGAGGTGGGCAATTCCGTTTGGCTGGCGCAAAATATGTCTTTTGAGCGGGACAAGATCGACGAGTTGAGTCAAAAGATGTTCGCCTATTCATACAAAGCGGATTTTGCCGGCGACAACCGCAACGCCAATCTTGCGCTCAGACACTTCGTAAAGGAGGCGACCCACGGGTCGATCCGACACGATTTCGATCTCGACGAGTCGACGATGTTCGTGCTGCTCAACGTGCTTTACCTCAAAGATACGTGGACTCAATTCGGAAAAGATTTGGATTTTACGGACAAAGACTATACATTCAAGGGCATTGACGGCGACGTATCGCTACCGCTGCTCGTCGGCGAATACAAAAGCGGCAAAGCGTATCGCGGCGACGGTTATACTTCGTTTTTCACCTCGACATATGCAGGCTACCGCGTCACGTTTTTGCTGCCCGACGACGGCGTGTCGCTGACCGAAGTGATGAGCGAGGGCAATATTACGGACGCGCTTTCGCGCCGCTTTGTTTCCGTAGACGACGAAAGACAAGAGGCGTATTTTACGCGCTGCCTGTTTCCGGAATTCTCAGCCCAATTTGACGGCAACGTCGCGGATGTGCTTAAAACGAGGTTCGGTATAACGCATCTGTTCGACTCCCAGAGCTGCGACTTATCGCCGCTGCTCGGCGAGGATAACGGCGGCGTCGAGGGCGTGCATTGCGCCGAGATCAGACATCTCGTAAAGTTCAAGGCGGACAAAAAAGGCATCGAGGGCGCGGCGGTCAGCTATATCCCGGGCGCGACTTCGCCCGCTCCGCCCGACTACAAAAAGGTGTACGCAGACTTTGTCGTCGACCGCGCGTTCGGGTTCGTCGTCTCTTACGACCGCATCCCGCTGTTTGTCGGTTCTATAGGCGAGCCGGACGTATAATTAGGCTCGGGTGTGCGTTAAATCCGGTCTGACGATATTAGAGAAGATGTCGGGAATTGTCGGAGATGACATTGCGGTAGCTGTGGGAGTTGTTTCCGACAGCGCTCGCGCCTCACAATGCCGAGCGGAAGTCGTACTGTCTCGAAGAGGAATTACTTCTCAATACCGCGCTGTTCGACGTGAAAGTTGCGAGGATCTCGCATATCGGCTGCGCCGCGCCATGTCCGTTCAAAAACTTGCATTGATACGCGACGCGTGTTATACTGTATATATATGGAAGAAAAGCATTTGAACGAGTCACCCGATGCGGGAGAACCTCAACAGGAAGGGCAGCAGCCCGATCTCAAATATAAAGACGGAAAAGAGGTCGCAAAGGGCGGTCTTTTGGGGCTGTTCATAGGGCTGGCGATCATTGCGCCCGGCGTCAGCGGCTCCACCGTCGCCATCATTTTCAAACTCTACGACAAACTCATCTATGCGTTCGGCAACCTGTTAAAACGCTTTGCCGCGTGCGTAAAGTTTTTGCTGCCCATCGTCGTCGGAGCAGGCGCGGGCTTTTTGTTGGGCTTTTTTGCCATTCAAAAGCTGATGGAAGTCGCGCCGTTCGCGGTCATAGGACTGTTCGGAGGGATGATGATCGGCGCGTTTCCGGCTGTCTCGGACGAGATCAGGGGAGCGAAAAAGAGCGCTCCGCGCATCGCGCTTTTCCTTGTGGGGCTTGCGGTGCCGATAGCGATCAGCGTCGCAACGACGTTTGCTTCGGAGGGCGCTCGACCTATCGAGGGCTTGCAGTGGTATCATTATATCCTGTTTGTGCTGATCGGCTATGTCGTCGCTATCACCCAGGTCGTGCCGGGTCTCAGTGCGACCGCGATCCTTATGGCGTTCGGCTATTTTTCGTCGATCATGAATTCCGTCCACCTCAGCTATTGGAAGCAAAACCCCATGATCTTACTCGTCTATGTCTGCATGGTGCTGGGCTTTGCGATAGGATTGGTGTCTTTCTCAAAGGTGCTTGACATCGTCTTTGCCAAGGCGAGGACTACCGCGTTTTTTGCGATCGTCGGGCTGTCGCTCGGGTCGGTGGTTACTATCTTCTTCAATTCGGATGTCTATGCCGTATACACCGATTGGTCGTCAAACGGCGTCGACGTGCTTGACCTTGTCCTCGGGATCGCGTTGTTTGCGATAGGGCTTGCGGTCGCCTATCTGTTCGTGCGCTATGAGCGCAAAAAGCATCTAAACGAGATAGTAAAGCAATTGTGAACGATCGATATTGAGCAAAAGACCCTCGCCGAGGGTCTTTTTTAACCGAAATTGCGAAAGAAGAGCGGCGACGGGCTTGACTTTCGCAATGCCGACTTGCGGAAAATACGGCAAAATCGAAAAGGCTTATTCCGAAACTAGCTTCGACTTTTCGGCATATCAAGGATCAAAGCTTCGCGCTGCGGCGTATCCCCAAAATGTCGGCGGCGGCAAGCAGACATTCGACGTCGCCCGCGGTCTGTCTGCCGTTTGCGTCCGGCGCGACGTTGACGACAAGCACATTGTCTTGCGAAGTCAATTCACGGTACTTTTGCGCAATGTATTCCGCGCCCGCAAGCTTGTCCTTTTCGTATTTCGGATCCCAAAACCAATTGTTGGGCGGACGCATACAGATAGTCGCCTCGAACGGCAAATAGTAACTTTTGCCGCCGTGCGAGTACTGCTTGGGATCGTCGGCGGGAGGGAAGAACGGATCCCACAGTCTGAAATCGGTCGGGAAATAGCGTATCGGCATTCCCTCGCGGTATTTGTTCGGCAAATATCGGCGCGACGTCAGCTTGCGAAATCCCTGTTTGCCTATCGTGTTGTTGACGGCAAACGCGATGCCGGGCTGCAATGTGTGCGCAAGGTCGTACAGGCGTGGTACGTCCCATTGCCACGGGTGCTTGTCCCACGCTCCGTCCAGCCACAGTTCGCATATCTCGCCGTACTTTCCGCCGAGAAGCTCGCTCAGATGCGCGCACATAAAGTCGTGATAGGCGGCGTTGTCCGCGTAGCACGGCTCGTGCCTGTCCCAAAGCGAGTAGTACAGCCCGAGCCCGATTCCGTATTTTTTGCACGCCTCTGCGACTTCGGCAACCACATCGATCGGACATGGCGACTTGCTTACGCAATATTCGGTCGTCGCCGTGTCCCAAAGGCAAAAGCCGTCGTGGTGCTTGGTGATCAAGATCACGTAGTTCATCCCTGCCTCGTAAGCGTTGCGTACCCAACCGTCCGCGTCGATCGCCGTCGGGCGATAGCCCGAAACCGGCAGCTTGCCGTTTGACCACTCGGTGTCAAAGAAGGTGTTGATCCCGAAGTGGATGAACATCCCGTATTTGCGCGCTATCTGTGCGCGCTGCACGTCGTTTGGAGAAGAAGAAGGTTTGAGTGTAAGCATGATTTTCCCCTGCGGATATCCCGCATATGTATACTAACATAAATATGGAGCTCTGTCAATACAGACTAATCGTATAGGAGGGGTGACAAGCGTACATCCAAGTCAAATTGTCTAGGGCGTTGTAATAATAAGTCTGCAAAGGTATATATGACGGGAATGTTGCAGCCGTTTCTATGTGAGCGGAGTATTTCTTTCGCTATAAGATTTACAAAAGATTGCGGCGTATATATGGGAATCGGGCAATTTCAGCTATCGTCAAATCGAGCGTACGGGACGACTAATAAAAGCTGAACGATAATTTAGAGGCAATGAACTATAGAATAGCGAAAGTTACCAAGCGGAATTTCAATTTTGCTGTCGTCTTTGAAACCGATATCGGTGGTATAAAATGTTATTATTGTTGTCTGTTTAAGCTTATTTTCTGTTATGGCATATGCGGAGCCGTGATTTTAAGGTATGTTATCTCTTTTATTTGAAATTAGTTGGTCTGTCGGTTTGTTTGCTTATTTACCTTCCTGTTTGATATAATTTTTTTACGGTTTTATAATGCCGCATATAAAATTCGGAGTTTATGTTATGATATATAAAGACAAAGCTTTTTTGTGGCTTGAATCGATCAAAACACAAGTAAAGACTAAGACGGTTGAAACATATACCAATGCGTTGCACAATCATATAATCCCGCATTTCGGCGACTGCGAAATCGGAGATGTGTCGAGGAAAGATGTCTGTGCATTTTTGAACGCGCAAGCGGAAAGCGGGAACTCGCGCACGGGAAAAGGTCTTTCCAAAAGCTCAATGAATTGTATTTTCACAGTATTGAAAAATACTCTGCATAGCGACGCTTTCTTCGAGGTCTCAAGAAAGGAATATTTTTATGCTATACCGACGAGTTTAAGGAAGGTTACGATCACAAAGCAGACAGATATCCCCGATTATGCATTCAGCAATTGCGATCTGATTGAAGAGATAATGTTTAGTTCAATCACTTCGACGGGAACAAGCGCATTTGAAAATTGCAATGCTTTGGTGACGGATCTTTCCGAGTCAGAGTAATACAATCAAATGGAACTAAGCGAATTAACGATGTTGCATTTTGCGGCATCGTTAATTTTATATATAAGGATTCAATATGAATTCGGTACGATGTTGACAAAATTCGCGTTGTGTGAGAAAATTGAAATTGAAACACAGGAGGGAATATGAAAATAATCGTTGTCGGGGCTGGCATAGGCGGACTTGAGGCGGCGAGGCTTTTGGCGGGAGCGGGAGCGGAGGTGTACGTCGTCGAGAGGGCGCAAGATGTTGCCGCGATGAGGTACGATCAATACGACGACGTCGACGCGGACGTATTCGGTCGGTGCGGTTTGCCCGTGCCGCACGGTTCGTTTGCAAAAAGAGATTGGACGTTCGTCTCACCGAGAGGGGGAGTCAGAGAGATGCACGAGGCTAATCCCGATTTGTCTGTCGACAGAAAAGAACTGAACCGCATGCTTGTCGACGGGGCAAAGTTTGCCGGCGCGGAGATGATTTGGGGCGCGGAGTGCAGCGGTGCGATCGTCGAGGAAGGACGCGTCGTCGGCATTGAGGTGATGGGCGAAAGAGCGTATGCCGACCTCGTGATCGACAGCGCGGGAATGGATTCTGCAATCAAGGCGAGCTTGCCGGGAAACATGGTGATAACGCGGCATGACGACGACGAAAAATTCTCGGTATATCGTGCTTTTTTCAAACGAAACGAAGGCGCGGCGGAGTCTGAATTTTCAAACAAGGCATATCTGAAACACAGCGGAGAGCAAGGAATTTCCTGGGTGATAAGGCGCGGCGGAGTCGACGACGTACTAGTCGGCAATGTCGGCAATTTGACCGTGGGGCAGATGCATGAAAGGCTGAACGCCTTGCGTGCGGACGACACCGGAATAGGTACGGTTATCGAACACGGGCAGGGATTTTTCCGCATACCGGTACGCTTTCCTGCAACGAGGGCGGTAGCGGACGGATATGCGGCGATAGGGGACGCGGCATATCTTACCGTGCCCATGCTCGGCAGCGGGATCGCAACGTCGCTGCGCGCCGCGCATATGCTTGCGCGTTCGCTGTTTGGCGGCGTAAAAGAAGGCGGCGACGCGGTGAAGGCGACAGCCATTCAAAATCTATGGCGGTATCAAGTATCGTTGTTCAAAGCGTTCGCCGATCATTGCGGCGCGGATGTGATGAGAAGGGGAGTCTTGGCATTGGACGACGCAACACTCGACTTTTTGCTGACTTCGGACGTCTTGACAAACGACGATGTCTGCGCGTTGGCTAAGGGAAAAATGCCGAGACTTACTTTGGGCGACGCGCTGGGCAAGGCGTTCAGAGCCGGTATAAAAAATATAGGCAAATTGACGCCCGTTGCCGCCATGCTGTCAAAGGCAAAAAAGGCGGCGCGTATTGCCGCGGACATACCGCGCTCTTACGACGAGGCGGCTATATTCAGGTGGGAAGAAAAACTCAACAAAGCCGTGCGCGGACGCTGAGCGCGCAAAGGAGAGAATATGGACGAAAAGAGATTTGAAAGGGTCTATTCCCAAGGCGCGATGCAAGGCGTCGAGATCTGGGTGGACAAGACGACGGGAGTGAATTATATGTTTTGCTTTTCCGGTTACGCGGGAGGGCTTTCGCCGCTGCTCGACGAGAAGGGTATGCCTCTTGTCACGGGCAAGGACGATCGGGAAGATCCGAAGGTTTAGGTTGAGGTTAAATACGGTTGCCGTAAAGCGTTTTGCCGCGAAGATCGAGTATAGGCGGTAGATATACTCTTCGCGCCGCTTCGCATTAATTGCGCGGTCGCGGCAAACGGGACGCAGCAGATGCATCTGCGGGCGTCAAAAACGCGACGGAGGGAAAATGAAGATTGGCAGATCCGAGTGTATCGGAACAGACAGGAGGACGGGAGCCGGGATCGCTGCGACGGCGGCGAGAGAGGCGCTCAAAGTCGCGCCACGCAAAGTGGATTATTTGGGGGGAGGGTCGTTCGGGCGTGCGTTCGGCGTGAGTTTCGACGGAGGCGAGATAGTCGTAAAGCTGCTTGCGGACAGCGCGATGATGCGCAAGGAGACGCATGATCTCGGTTTGCTCGGATCGGCTTGTCCGCTGCCCGTTCCAAAGGTTTTGTTTTGCCGCGAGTCGGATGAAAGTGTGCCCGTCGCATGCTACGGCATGGAGAGGATAGACGGCAAGAGCGCATTGACGTCGCTGTCGCTGCAACTTGGTTCAAAAGCCAAAAAGAAGCGGTTCGCCGACGAGGTCACGACCGCGCTGCACGCGATACACGGCGTTACCGCAGACAAGTACGGCGACACCATGTCGCCAAAGTACGGCGATTGGCACGACTTTTATCGTCCGTTTGCGGAGAGCGTGTTAACCTCGGCAAAGCAAGACCGCATTTTCGATCGCGCGATTATCGACGCGATGAGTGCGGCGATGGATGTCTACGACATCATATTTGCAGAGAAGGCGAGCGCGCCGTGTCTTATTCACGGAGACCTCAATGTAGCAAATATCATGGTGGATAAGAAGGGGAGCGTCAGCGGCTTTATAGATCCGCTCAATTCAATGTATGCCGACAGGGAATACGATCTATTTCAATTCCGCAACCTTTGGGGAGAACGTTTCAAACTCGTCGACAGCTATGTATCAAAATACGGTGCGTCCGAGATGATGGAATACAAGCTGGCATTCTACGGACTTTGGAACGAGGCGTGGTGTTCGATCAAGGTGGGGTATGTGATCCAGCCGATCATGAAACCTCTCGTCAAAAGCATAAAAGCGCTTTGCGCGAAACTGTGATTCAAAAATTGAGTTTATCGGCACGGATACGAAAAAGTTTTTTGAAACGCGCATTTCGCGGTCGCGTTGATCCTGTCTTGACAAATTTATCAAACTATAATATAATTAGCTAAGAACAAACATCGCAGGAGGCTTGCTGTGAGCGGAACAAAAAAGGCGATCATCGCCGTATCGGTCATCTTGGGCGCAGCGGCGATCGTGGTCACGATCGTGCTGTGCTGCATCTATTTTTCCGCATTTGGCAAAATGACAGGCAACATCAATGTTTCCGATCAAGAGGCGCGTTTGCTGTTCGGAGAGGATTCGTTGTTTTTGAGCGAGGAATTCAACGCAGAATACGGATTGGCGCTAAGCGAAAATAGCGGCGGTATCTATGTTGAATTCGACGCCTATCATTACGATCGCTATACTTCGTATAACGACGGCAACCCTCCCGACGAGCCTGATCAATATGACGAAAAGGCGGACAAATATCACGGATATTATGTCTCCGCCTCGAGCAAGAACGGACTTAGCGGTATAAAGCTTGACTACTACAAAAAAGGTGAGAGCGATCTTATTAAAAGCGCGGACAAAACTTTTGGAAAGTTGAAGTACAGCGAAGATATCGATGAGGGGCTGATCGCTCTCAACGTCGTCAAAGACAAGCATTGTTTGAAGCTCGTTCTCTATTTTGAAGAGGGCACTCCTCAAGAGACAATGCAGGTTGTCCGCCAAGCGGTTTTGCAAAGTATCGTCGGCGGCAAGGCAAGCTGACGCATCAAAACAAAACGCATTCAGGCGCGTTATTTTCCGTTCCGCGTTCCCTTTGGGCCGCGGAACTTTTTTCACCGCTTTGGCGTCTTCTGTCGTTTGCAGACCAAAGATGTACGCGGCGCTCCGCACGGTGCAAAATTTACGCAAAATCTCTCGCCAAACATCGCCCGCTGAGTTTGGCTGATCGGTTCTATGCCGGCAAATCGATTATGATGTGATCTATAAAATTTTGTCTGTACAATTTGTCAATACTGCTTTTCTAAATATTACGGATAATTTATCCGTTTGAATATCCTTAGCTACGAGCAAAATTTGCTTGTCAAGAGATCTTTTCACTATTTTATCGGCAATGCGTTTCGCTTGATTTTTTTGGCGTTTATCTTGTCAAGAGGTTATGCGCATTATTTAAAATTTGATCGGCAACGCATTCAGCTTTTAAGTTGCGCTTAGTTTATAGTTCTTCGATGTTGTTTCTTTATGTCATGTTATTTCCCTTCGCGGGTAACGCGAGCGGTGATAGAAATGGGTCGGGGGTTTCCCCCGGGGAAATAGACTTTTTTTGAGGAGAGGAGAGTGATAAAAAGCGGATGGAAAAGCGGACATGCGGAAAAGCGATCGTGAAAAGGTATTGGCATAAATGCGCCGACAGATGATACTGAGAGGATGATCGGTTGCGCAAAGAAGGCAAGTTTGTTTTCAAAGCATGGCAGAAGCTTTCTAAGCGAGCCGTAGCGCTTATGGTCTGCAGTCATATCTTGCGGCGTAGACATAGCATTCTCGGTGATAGCCATCGGGACTACCGTTTGATGTCTGCAGAAAATGCAAAATTGCTCATCTCGGCACAGAGGGAGTTTGATGCAATGCGCCTATGAACGAACGAGGTGTTAGCGTTTTGCAAATACCTCGTGAAGCGAATCGAAACTATGCAGCAAAGCTCCCTCGAAAGTCGAAAACGTAAGCGCTCTATCCTCGGCAGACATATCCTTGTTACAACATTACGACGGGCAAGAGCATTGTGACATTGCGCGATTGAATTTAACCTTGCGCTGTCATCGGGTCTCGCTGTATATTGTGGAAAAAATTACGAGGATACGTTTCCGTATATACGTGTTCGAAAAACGCACTTTATGCAAATTTGCTGCTGAGGTAAAAAGTGTATTTTTATGTATTTTGGTGTGGATAAATAGGGCAAAGTGTGGATAAGTATGTGGACAACTCGCGTCAAAACGGCATTTTCGGCTATGTGTGCGTAATTTACGCTTTGCCGGGTAGGCGTCGTATCGGCATATATTTTAATTAAAATGGGCGTCAAAATTCTTGAAAATCCGCGCCCTTTGTGCTATCATTTACATAATGGTGAAAGGGCAGGTTTCGCCCTTGCGATATCAAAGGAGTTTTTATGGCAAAGGTTGCTGTTATCATGGGTAGCAAAAGCGACTTCGACGCGGTCAAACCCGCGATCGACGTTCTCAAATCGTTCGGAGTGGAGACGGACGTAAGGGTCATCTCCGCGCACCGCACTCCCGACCTCGCGCACGACTACGCGAAGAGCGCGGAGCAAAACGGCATCGAAGCGTTCATCTGCGCGGCGGGCAAGGCTGCGCATTTGGGCGGAGTGATCGCGGCGTATACTCCGCTTCCGGTCATAGGTTTGCCGATCAAGAGCAGCACGATGGACGGGTTGGACAGTCTGCTTTCGATGGTGCAGATGCCGAGCGGTATCCCCGTCGCGTGCGTTGCGATCAACGGCGCGCAGAACGCCGGGCTTTTGGCGGTGCAGATGCTGTCGCTCAAATATCCCGAACTGCTTGAAAAGATGAAAAATTACAAAGTCGAAATGGCGCAAAAGATAAGCCGTGACGACGCACAATTACAAAAGGAGTTGAATTGATTATGGAAAGGACCACTCAGCTTTACGAAGGTAAAGCAAAAAAAGTGTACCTCACGACCGATCCCGACGTCGTGCTTGTCTCCTACAAGGATGACGCTACCGCGTTCAACGGGCTCAAAAAAGGCACGATCAAGGGCAAGGGCGAAGTCAACAATGTGTGCAGCAACCACTTGTTCCGTCTGCTTGAATCCAAGGGCGTCAAGACTCACTACGTCGAGCAGATCAATGAGCGCGAAACCTTTGTCAGAAAGGTTGAGATCGTCCCCCTGGAAGTCATCGTCCGCAATATAGCCGCGGGCAGTTTCTCAAAGAGGTTCGGAGTCAAAGAGGGCACAGCGCTCAAAGCGCCCTCGCTCGAGTTCAGTTACAAGAATGACGATCTCGGCGATCCTATGATCAACGACTCGCAGGTACTCGCACTCGGTTTGGCGACGCCCGAAGAGATAGACAAGATCAAGGCGATGGCGCTCAAAGTCAACGAGATACTCTGCGACTACTTCAAAGAGGTGGGCATCATCTTGGTCGACTTCAAACTGGAATTCGGACGTTTCCACGGAGATATCATTCTCGCGGACGAAATCTCGCCCGACACCTGCCGTTTCTGGGACGCCAAGACGGGCGAGAAGCTGGACAAGGACAGGTTCAGAAGAGACCTCGACGACGTAGACAAGGGATACAGAGAGATCAAAAAGAGAATGGGATTGGAGTGAGTTCCGTCCTCGCCGCGCCGCGGCAAAAGGAGAGATATGGCTATCGATTACAAGAGTGCGGGAGTTGACGTAGAGAGAGGCTATGAGGCTGTCCGCCTTATGAAACAATACGTCAAGACCACATACAATGACAGCGTTTTGGGCGACCTCGGCAGTTTCGGGGGCTTTTATGCGCTCGACGACAGAGAGGACGGGGACTGCCTCGTCGCCGGCACGGACGGCGTAGGCACAAAGCTTAAATACGCGTTCGTCCTCGACAAACACGACACCGTCGGCATAGATGCGGTCGCCATGTGCGTCAACGACATTGTCTGCCAGGGCGCGAAGCCGTTGTTGTTCCTCGACTACATCGCGCTGTCGCATCTCGACCCGGTAAAGGTGTCGCAGATCGTCAAGGGCGTAGCGGACGGCTGCCGTCAGGCGGGCTGCGCGCTGATCGGCGGCGAGACCGCGGAGATGCCGGGCTTTTACGCGGCGGACGAATACGACATCGCAGGCTTTGCTGTGGGCATAGTCAAGCGCAACAAGATCATCAACGGAAAGAATATCAAACCCGGCGACGCGTTGATCGGCGTTGCGTCGAGCGGCGTTCACAGCAACGGCTATTCGCTTGTGCGCAAGCTGTTCGGAGAGGATCCGCAGTCGCTGAGCAAGTACAACGACACTCTCGGCTGCGCGCCCAAGGACGTCGTGCTGACCCCGACCAAGATATATGTCAAGACGGTGCTGTCGCTGATCGATAAGTTCAAGATCAAGGGTATCGCTCACATTACGGGCGGCGGCTTTATAGAGAACATTCCGCGCATCATTCCCAAGGGCATGGGCATAGCGATCGACCGCGCGTCCTATCCGCTGCCCCCTGTCTTTAAGGCGTTGCAACAGCTTGCCGGCATCGACGACCGCAAGATGTGCAACACATTCAATATGGGCATAGGTCTCGTGCTTGCCGTCGATCCCGCGATCGCGTACGATGTGGTCAAGGAACTTGAAACTCTCGGCGAAAAGGCGTATGTGATCGGCAAGGTCACCGACAAAGAGGGCGTCGAACTATGAAGAAGATCGCCGTGTTCGTCTCGGGCTCTGGCTCGGATATGCAGAGTGTGATCGACGCGGCCGAGAGCGGTTACGTCGACGCGAAAGTCGTCTGCGTCGTCTCGAGCAAGCCGGGCGTTTACGCGCTCGAAAGAGCGGCGAAACACGGCATACCCGCGCGCGTGTTTGCGCTGTCGCAATACGGCAGGGACGCGGCGGCGCGTGACGCGGCGGTGATAGAGTGGCTGAGCGGCTTTGAACCTGATCTCGTAGTGCTTGCGGGCTATCTCGGCATCGTCACCAAGGAACTCGTCGGCAAATACCGGGGCAGAATGATCAACATCCATCCGTCGCTCATCCCGCTGCATTGCGGCAAGGGCATGTACGGACTGCACGTGCATGAGGACGTACTCAAAAGCGGGGACAAAGTCAGCGGCGCGACCGTGCATTTTGTGGACGAGGGCACCGACACGGGCGAGATCATCGTCCAACAGCGCGTACGGGTGGAGAAGGGCGACACGCCGGATACGCTTCAGGCGCGCATCCTCAAAGTGGAACATAAACTTTTGCCGTACGCGGTGAAGTTTCTTATCGAGCAAGACTGACGTCTTGCCCGTTTTGTGTAATAGCGCACGCGCTCGCAGGCGCGCGAATAAATAAGTAACAATAATTATCGGAGTGAGATATGAAAAAAAGAGCATTGATCAGTGTATCGGACAAGACCGGTATCGTGGAATTCGCAAAAGGACTCGAAGAAAACGGATTTGAAGTCGTCTCCACGGGCGGCACTCTCAAGGCGCTCAACGCCGCCGGCGTAAAGGCGATCGACATCTCGTCGGTCACCGGATTTCCGGAATGCTTAGACGGCAGAGTCAAGACGCTGCACCCCAATGTACACGCAGGACTTCTCGCAATGAGGAGCAATCCCGAGCATATGGCGTTTCTCGAAAAGATGAACATCGTTCCGATCGACGTCGTTGCGGTCAATCTCTATCCGTTCAAGGCGACGATCTCAAAGCCGGGAGTGGAGCTGCAAGAGGCGATCGAAAACATCGACATCGGCGGTCCCACGATGATCAGAAGCGCGGCGAAGAACTATCAGGACGTCGCGGTCGTCGTCGACCCTGCCGACTATGCGGTAGTGCTTGACGAACTCAAAAAAGGCGGCGTGACAAAGGAGACAAAGTTCAGATTGATGTACAAAGTATATCAGCACACCTCCTATTACGACACTCTGATCGCAAACTATCTGCGCTCCAAGCTGGGCATCGAGTTCCCGGAGCAGCTTACGCTGGCGTTCGATAAGGCGCAGGACATGAGATACGGCGAAAATCCGCGCCAGAACGCAGTATTCTACAAGGAGCCGTTCACCGTTGCCGGCTCACTGGCGGCGGCGAAACAGCTGCACGGCAAGGAGCTGTCCTACAACAACATCAACGACACCAACGGCGCGCTCGACTTGTTGCGCGAGTTCGACGAGCCGACCATCGTTGCGGTAAAACACGCCAATCCTTGCGGCGTCGCGTCCGCGGAGAAAATTTCCGAGGCGTTCCGCAAGGCGTATGCGTCCGACCCGACGTCCATATTCGGCGGCATCATCGCGTCCAACCGCGAAATTGACAAGGCGACCGCCGAGCAGATCCACGACATCTTCATCGAGATCGTCGTAGCTCCGTCTTTCAGCAAAGAGGCTCTCGACATCCTCGAACAGAAAAAGAATATCCGTCTGCTCGAATTGCCAAGCATAAACGCGCCGATCGCGCAGGGCTGCTACGATATGAAAAAGGTCCTCGGCGGCTTGCTCGTGCAGGAGTACGACAAGATGGTCGTCGACGAGAGCAAGGTCGTCGCGGTCACCGAAAAGAAAGTCACCGCAAAGCAGATGCAGGATCTCGTCTTTGCGATGAAGGTAGTCAAGCACACCAAGTCGAACGCGATCGTTATCGCAAAGGACAAGGTCACGCTCGGCATAGGCTGCGGTCAGGTCAACCGCATTTGGGCGACGGGGCAGGCGATCGAACATTCGTTGACTCCGACCGACGGGGCGGCGCTCGCGTCCGACGCGTTCTTCCCCTTTGACGACTGCGTCGAGGCGGCGGCGAAGGCGGGTATAACCTCGATCATGCAGCCCGGCGGCAGCGTCAAAGACCAATTGAGCATAGACGCGTGCAACAGGCACGGCATAGCGATGGTCTTTACCGGCGATCGCCACTTCAAGCACTGAGGAGGTCACATGGCAAGCGTACTCGTAGTAGGCGGCGGCGGCAGAGAACACGCGATCTGCCTCGCGTTGTCAAAGAGCAAACACGTCGACAAACTCTATTGTCTGCCCGGCAACGCCGGCATTGCCGAGATTGCGGAATGCGCGCCGATCGCGGCGACCGATCTCGACGGCGTCCTCGGTTTTGTCAAGGCGCACGACGACATCGCCATGACCGTCGTCGCTCCCGACGATCCGCTCGCGCTGGGCATGGTCGACCTGTTGGAGCAAAACGGTTTCCGCGCGTTCGGTCCGCGTAAAAACGCGGCGATCATCGAGGCGTCAAAGGCTTTTTCCAAAAAACTGATGAAAAAGTACGGCATCCCGACCGCCGACTACCGCGAGTTCGACGACTATGCGGCGGCGTGCGAATATGTCGAGAGCGCAAAGTACCCTCTCGTCGTCAAGGCGGACGGATTGGCTCTGGGCAAGGGCGTCATCATCTGCGCAGACAAAGCGGAGGCTTTGGACGCGCTTGCAGAGATGATGGTCGACAAGAAGTTCAAGGCGGCGGGCAACGTCGTCGTGATCGAAGAATTCTTGACGGGCAAAGAGGTGTCCGTGCTTGCGTTCACCGACGGTAAGACCATAGTTCCGATGGTGTCGTCGCAGGATCACAAGCGCGCTCACGACAACGACGAGGGCGCCAACACCGGCGGTATGGGCACATTCTCGCCCTCGCAGGCGTATACCGACGACATCGCCGCCGAGACGATGAGCAAGATCATCTTGCCAACGATGCACGCGATGAACGTCGAGGGACGCACGTTCAAGGGCGTACTCTATTTCGGATTGATGCTGACGGGCGACGGCGTAAAGGTGCTGGAATACAACGCGCGTTTCGGCGACCCCGAGACGCAGGTCGTGCTGCCCAGGCTGAAGAGCGACCTCTACGAGATCTTCGACGCGATTGTCGACGAGAGGCTTTCCGACGTCAATATAGAGTGGGACGACAAAGCGGCGGTCTGCGTAATCCTCGCGTCGGGCGGCTATCCCGGCAGTTACAAAAAGGGCGTGCCAATCACGATCGGCGACGTCGACAAAGACGTCACGCTCTATCATGCGGGCACTGCGTTTGACAAGGACGGAAGGCTTGTCACAGCAGGCGGCAGAGTGATAGGAGTCACCGCGCGCGGCAAGGACATCGCCGAGGCGAGGTCGAAAGCATATTCAAACGTCGAAAAGATCAAGTTCGACGGCGCGTTCTGGCGCACCGATATAGGCATCAAAAAGTAAGGAGAGACTATGGTCAAGAGAATTTTCGTCGAGAAAAAGCGCGGCATGGACGTCGGCGCTCAAAAGACAAAATCCGACATCCGCGGCGTACTCGGACTTGCCTGCGACGACGTCAGACAGTTTATACGCTACGACATCGAAGATCTCGCCCCGGAGTTGTTCGGCGAGGCAAAGGCTACGATATTCAGCGAGCCGCCCGTCGACGACGTGTTCGAGGACACGCTGCCGCAGCTTGACGGATACGAGACTTTCATCGTCGAATATCTGCCCGGGCAGTATGACCAACGCGCGGACAGCGCGATGCAGTGCGTGCAGCTGCTCTCCGCAGGCGAAAGACCGCTGATCAAATGTGCGACCGTGTATGCGGTCAAGGGCTGCGACAGCCACATCGACGCGATAAAGAAGTACATCATCAATCCCGTCGAGAGCAGGGAGGGCAGCGTCGAGCTTCCCGACACGCTCGTCCAAAAGACGGAGGCGCAGACGGCGGTGCCCACGATTGACGGCTTTGCCGAGATGAGCGATTCGGACATTGCCGCCTATCACGCAAAGATAGGCTTTGCGATGAGCATAGAGGATCTCGCGTTCGTCCGCGATTACTTCAAGGGCGAGGGGCGCGATCCGTCCGAGACCGAGCTCAAAGTCATCGATACATATTGGTCCGATCACTGCCGCCACACCACGTTTGCGACCGAGCTGACCGACATCGAGATCAAATCGGAAAATCCGCATCTTAAAGAGGCGTTCGAGCTTTATACGCGCCTGTTCGCCAAGTTCAATTCCAAGCGCAAGGACAAATACCGCTGCCTTATGGACATAGCGACGATCGCGGTCAAGGAGTTGGTATCGCAAGGCAAGCTCGACAATCTCGACGTCAGCGAGGAGATCAACGCCTGCTCGGTCAACGTCACCGTCGACGTGGACGGCAAGCCTGAGGAATGGCTGATCATGTTCAAGAACGAGACGCACAACCATCCGACGGAGATAGAGCCGTTCGGCGGCGCGGCGACCTGTCTCGGCGGCGCGATCCGCGATCCTCTTTCGGGCAGGGCGTACGTCTATCAGGCAATGCGCGTCACCGGCTGCGCCGATCCGACAGAGAGCATCGACAAGACGCTCAAAGGCAAGTTGCCTCAACGCGTCATAACAAAGACCGCGGCGGCGGGTTATTCGAGTTACGGCAACCAGATAGGGCTTGCGACCGGGCTTGTACACGAGATGTACGACGACGGCTACAAGGCTAAGCGTCTCGAGACCGGTTATGTCATCGGCGGCGTGAAGAAGTCAAACGTCGTTCGCAAGCGCCCCGTCAAGGGAGACGTGGTGATATTGTTGGGAGGCGACACGGGCAGAGACGGCTGCGGCGGCGCGACCGGTTCGTCCAAGGCGCACACGGAGAAGTCTGTAGAAGTGTGCGGCGCGGAGGTGCAAAAAGGCAACCCGCCTACCGAACGCAAATTGCAGCGTCTGTTCCGCAACCCCGAGGCGAGCAAACTCATCTTGAAGTGCAACGATTTCGGAGCGGGCGGCGTGTCCGTTGCGATCGGCGAGCTTGCGGACAGTCTTGACATCTATCTCGACCGAGTGCCCAAAAAGTACGACGGTCTCAGCGGCACCGAACTTGCGATCTCCGAGTCTCAGGAGCGTATGGCGGTCGTGGTCGCGTCGACATCGGTCGAAAAGTTCAAACAGCTCGCTGCGGAGGAAAACCTCAACGCGACCGTCGTCGCCGAGGTCACCGATACGGGGAGTATGCGTATGTATTTCGCGGGCAAGGTCATCGTCGACCTCAAAAGATCGTTCCTCGACACCAACGGCGTCAAGCAACGCCAAAGCGCGGTAATTGTCGACGCTCCCGAGGGCTATCTCGACAGAGCGCGCAAGGAGACCGCCGACGCGGTCGCAAAGGGCGACCTCAGGGCGGCGCTGCTCGGCGAACTCAAACGGCTCAACGTCTGTTCGCAAAAGGGAATGGGCGAGATGTTTGACTCCACGATCGGCGCGCGCAGCGTGCTTATGCCTTTCGGAGGCAAGCGTCAATTGACGCCTGCGAGCGTCATGGCGGCAAAGCCGCCCGTAAGCGGCAGGACTGACACCGTCACCGTGTCCGCGTTCGGCTGCTCGCCGCAATTGCTCGAAGATTCGCCCTTTGTCGGCGCGATACATTCCATTCTTACCGCCGCGTCCAAACTGGCGGCGAGCGGCGTGCCCATAGAAACGGTCAGGCTGTCGCTGCAAGAATTCTTTATGCGCCTAAACAAAGACCCCGAGCGTTGGGGACAACCTCTTTCGGCTCTGCTCGGCGCGCTGTATGCGCAGATAGGTCTGGGACTCGGCGCGATCGGCGGCAAGGACAGTATGAGCGGCACGTTCGAGCATATCGACGTTCCGCCGACGCTGATCTGCTTCGGAATGGGGATCTACAAGGCGAGCAAGCTGATCTCCAATACGTTTGAAGGCGAGGGCAAAGTGTTCGCTTTGCCCATGCCGCGCGACAAGTACGGTGTGCCCGACTTTGAAAAGGTGTTGAAGATATACGCCGCGCTTCACGACGCTATCGACCGCGGCGACGTCCGCGCGGCGGGCGTGGTTGAGGAGGGCGGTCTCGTCGCGGGCGTGGTCAAGAGCTGTCTCGGCAACGGCGTCGGCGTGACGTTCGACAAGGTGAGCGCGGAAATGTTCGCGCCGCGTTTCGGCGATATATTCTTCGTCGCGGACGACGCGGCGGGGATGGACAAGCTCGGCGCGTGCCAAGTTGCGGCGCTCGGAGGCTGCGGCATTGTGTTGGGCGGCGTACGCATTGAGACGGACGACGCGGTCGCCGCGTTTGAGGGCACGCTCGAAAATGTCTATCCGACCACCGCTCCCGCAAGCGGACCTGCGGAGACTTTCTCCGCAAGGGCGGGATATTGCCCGCGCGGTTCTTCCGCTGTCGCGGTACCGAGAGTGCTTATACCCGCGTTCCCCGGCACAAACTGCGAGGACGACACCGCAAGGGCGTTTGAGCGCGCCGGAGCGAAGGCAAAGGTGTTTGTCATCAAAAACCGCAGCTCCGCCGACATCCAGGAGAGCGTCGACGCTCTCGTCAAGGAGTTGGACAAGTCGCAGATCCTCGCTTTCCCCGGCGGTTTCTCGGGCGGCGACGAGCCGGACGGCAGCGGCAAGTTTATTGCGACGACATTCCGCAATCCCGCGATCGCGGACGCTGTCATGAGGCTGCTTTACAAGCGAGACGGTCTCGCGCTCGGCATATGCAACGGTTTCCAGGCGCTTATCAAGCTGGGGCTTGTCCCATACGGCGATATACGCGAGCAGCTCGCCGACGCGCCCACGTTGACTTTTAACAACATCTCCCGCCACGTCTCGACGATGGTCGACGTCAGGGTGGCGACCGACAAGTCTCCGTGGCTGTCGTCCGTCAAGGTCGGCGATATTTTCAAAGTGCCGGTCAGCCACGGCGAGGGCAGGTTCGTTTCGGGCAAAGACGCGCTCGAAAAACTGATTGCCGCCGGGCAGGTAGCGACGCAGTACGTCGACTTTGACGGCAAAGCGACGATGGTCTCGCCGTTCAACCCAAACGGCAGTATGTGCGGCATAGAGGGCATCATCTCGCCTGACGGCAGAGTGTTGGGCAAGATGGGTCATGCCGAACGCCTCGACGACGACCTCTATAAAAACGTCGAGGGAAACTACGATATGCAGCTGTTCCGAAGCGGAGTCAAATACTTCCTGTAAACAGTTACGGGCGCCGCGCGTCGGCGCCCTGATTTTACCTAAGAGGTGCGATTTGTTTTTACCGATATCTCCCAAAGAACTTGACGGCGCGCCCGATCTCGTGTATGTGATCGGTGAGGCGTATTGCGACCACCCGTCGTTCGGGCACGCGATCGTCTCGCGCCTATTTCAGGCTCTCGGCTATTCGGTCGCAATGCTGCCTCAGCCGCAGACGGACGCCGATTACAGACGATTCGGCGCGCCTCGTCTCGGATTTTTGGTCACGGGCGGCGTCGTGGACAGCATGGTCAATAACTATACCGTAGCAAAGATCAGGCGCACGCGCGACGTGTACAGCGAGGGCGGCGATCCGGGCAGGCGTCCCGACCGCTGCGTCGACGTCTACTGCCGCGCGCTCAAACGTCTTTTTCCGGACGTGCCGGTTGTGATCGGCGGAATAGAGGCGTCGCTTCGCCGTTTTGCGCATTACGACTATTGGAGCGACCGTGTGCTTCCGTCCGTAATGGAGTCGTCCGGCGCAGATCTGCTCATTTACGGCATGGGCGAAAGACCCATCAAGGACATCTGCGCGTTGTTGGACAGAGGCGTGCCGCTCGCGCGCATAAAGGATGTGCGCGGCACCTGCCATATGCAGGACGAGCTGACCGAGCGGCAGAAAAAGGCGATCGAGCGGGGCGATATGCTCGTCTGTCCGTCGCTGGACGAAGTGAGAGCGGATAAGCGCAAATACGTCGACGCGTTCAACATACAGGCGCGCAACGCCGACTTTGCGGGCAAGCCCGTCGCGCAGAGGCACGGCGAGCGCTGGCTCATCCAAAACGCGCCTCAAAAGCCGCTGTCCGTCAAGGAGATGGACGAGGTCTACGCTCTGCCCTACGAGCGGCGCGCCCACCCGATGTACAAGCGCGGCGTGCCCGCGATGTCCGAGATCGAGTTTTCGCTCACGTCGGTCAGAGGCTGTTTCGGCTCGTGCAACTATTGCGCTTTGACCTATCACCAAGGGCGGATTGTCCAAAAGCGGAGCAGGGAAAGCATTGTAGAAGAGGCGAAAAAGCTGACGGCGATGCCCGACTTCAAGGGATATATCCACGACGTAGGAGGTCCGACCGCCAACTTCCGCGACCCGGCTTGCGCAAAGCAGACAAAGGCGGGCGCGTGCGCGGACAGGCAGTGCATAGGGTGGAAGAAGTGCCCCGCGCTGCAGGTTTCGCACCGCGAATATCTCGATCTTTTGCGCGAATTGCGCGAGCTGGACGGCGTAAAAAAGGTGTTCGTCCGCAGCGGTATACGTTTTGACTACGTGATGTACGACAAGAGCGACGAATTTTTGCGCGAACTCGTCAAGAGCCACGTCAGCGGACAGCTCAAAGTCGCGCCCGAACACGTGTCCGACAATGTGTTGAAATTGATGAACAAACCTCCTTTTGAGGTTTATCTCGAATTCAAAAGGCGGTTTGACGAACTCAACGCAAAGCTGGGCAAAAAGCAATATCTTGTGCCGTATCTGATCTCGTCGCACCCCGGCTGTACGCTTGCCGACGCGGTGCGTCTTGCCGAATATCTGCATTCGATAGGCTATATGCCGCAGCAGGTGCAGGATTTCTATCCCACGCCGTCGACCAAGTCGACGTGCATGTACTATACGGGCATAGATCCGGACAGCGGCGAAGAAGTCTACGTGCCGCGCGACAGGCGGGAAAAGGCGATGCAGCGCGCATTGATGCAATATCGCGCGCCTCGCAATTACGAGCTTGTCAAGCAGGCTCTGCGTCTAGCGGGGCGCGAGGATCTGATCGGATTCGGCAAAAACTGCATCATACGGCCCACAAAAGCGGAGGCGGTCGCCGCCAAACGCGGCGCGGCAAAGGGCGGATGCGCAGACAGACCGAGAGGAGGCGAGAGGTGAGCGAGATCACGAGGCTCGATCCGAAGCCCAAAACCACCGACAGGCTCAATTTGTATCTCGACGGCAAGTTCTATTGCTCGATCGACGCGCTCGTCGCCGCAAAGAATACGCTGTACGTAGGCAAGGAAATAGACGGCGCGGCGCTCGACAAGATAATTTGGGAGACCGACCGCCAGCGCGCGTTCGACAAGGCTCTCGACTATGTGTCGCGCTATCCGTCCACGGTCAGGGGCGTTACGCGCAAACTGTACGATTGGGGTTTCGGGCGCGCGGTCGTAGAGCTGACCGTTCAAAAGATGAAGAAGTACGGCTATCTCGACGACGCGGAATTTGCGAGAGCGTACGTGTCAGTCAACGGAAAGGCAAAGGGTGAAAAGCGTCTCGAAACGGAACTCAAAGCCAAGGGAGTATGCGCCGATGACATCTCCGCCGCGCTGAACGGTTTCGACGGTTTCGAGGCGGCACTCGAGCTTGCGCGCAGACATTCGCGCGGCAAAGATCTCGACGACCGAAACTATCTCGCCAAATTGGGCAATTATCTTTTGTACCGCGGCTACGGATGGGAGGATGTCTCCCGCTGCGTCGCGCAACTCAAAACGGAGAGGGAGAACGATGACTGACTTTGCGGTGACCGCCGCCGTGATGGCGGCAAGCGACAGGGCGTGCATAGAGGGCGGAACCGCGTCGCTCGAATTGATGGGACGGGCGGCGGAAGGCATTGCCCGCCACGTGCCGCGCGGAGGCAGGATATACGTCTTTTGCGGCAAGGGCAACAACGGCGGCGACGGCTACGCGTGCGCGCGCATACTGCGGGCGAGAGGGGAGGACGTCACCGTATTCGCGCTGACCGACGACGTCTCGGAAGACAGCGCGCATTACCGCGCGCTGCTCGAGAGCGAATACCCCGGCAGCGTGCGTCCGATCGAGCAATGCGATTATGCGTTCGACGTCGCGCTCGACTGTCTTTTCGGCACGGGCTTCAAAGGAGAGCCGAAGGGAATGTACGCCGATGTCATCGACCGAATAAACGCTGAGGGCAAGTTCGTCGTCGCCGCGGACATAGCGAGCGGGCTGGACGGCACGAGCGGCGTTGCGGTCAAAGCCGTGAGGGCGGATGTCACCGTCGCGGTACAGGCATTCAAGACGGGGCACTTTTTGAACGACGGCAAGGACTTTTCGGGCAAAGTGGTCGTCGAGGACATAGGCATCCCGATCATAGGCAAAAAGTACGCCGTCGTGTGCAAGGACGACGTCGGGAGGCTGTTTCCGCCGCGCAAAAACAACTCAAACAAGGGCAGTTACGGTAAGTGTGCGATAGTGGGCGGCTGTCAAAGATATGTCGGCGCGGTCAAACTCGCCGCAATGGGCGAAGCGGCGCTGCGTGCGGGCGCGGGACTTTGCACGCTATGCGTGCCGAGGACGATAGCCCCGGCGATCGCGGCAAGCGTCGTCGAATGCACGATGTTTCCCATGCCGGAGCGCGACGGAGCGCTCTTATTCGACGCCTCCGCAACAGACGAAGTGCTTGCGGGCGCAAAGGCGGTCGCCGTCGGAATGGGTATGGGCGCGGATCACGTCCAAAACGGCAAAATACTCGCGCACATATTTTCAAAGCCGCTCAAAGTCGTCGTCGACGCGGACGGGCTGAACGCGCTTGCGCAGAACGTGTCTCTGCTCGATGCGGCGTCTGCGGACATATTGCTCACTCCGCACCCGGGCGAGTTTGCGCGGCTGATCGGCAAAAAGGTAAAAGACGTGCTTGCCGATCCGATCGAGCTTTCCGAGGAATTCGCTTCCGAGCGCCGCTGCACCATGCTGCTCAAAGGCGCGTCCACATTCGTCACAGACGGCGACAGGGGAGCGCTTGTAGTCAACGGCAGTCCCGCGCAGTCAAAGGGCGGCAGCGGAGACACTCTGTCCGGCGCGATCCTCGGCATTGCGGCGCAAGGCAATTCTCTCTTCGACTCGGCGTGCGCCGCGACTTGGCTTTGCGCCGAGGCGGCAGGGCGCGCGGCAAAGATTTTCGGCGAAAACGGAACTCTTGCGTCCGACGTCGCGGTACAACTCAAAAATATTCTCGCAAGATAGCGGTTAGGAACCTTCGCACGGGCAACAATCAACATTGTCCGACGATACGGCATATCCTGTATCGGAAAAACATACGAAGGTACCGCGATGATAAGAAGAGGAGAATTGTATTATGCCGATCTCAGCCCGGTAGTGGGCAGCGAACAGGGCGGAGTGCGCCCCGTGCTGATCGTTCAAAACGACGTCGGCAACAAATACAGCCCTACAGTTATCGCCGCCGCCGTAACAGGCCGCTTAGACAAGGCTAAACTTCCTACCCACATCGCGTTGAAAGCCAAAGAGTACGGGCTTGCAAAGGACTCGGTCGTGCTGCTCGAACAGCTGCGCACCATAGACAAGCGCCGATTGAAGGAGAGGATAGGGAGCGTGCCGCAAGACGTGATGACGCGCATCAACGAGGCGCTGATGATTAGCCTCGGCGTGATGACGATGTATTGAACCGCAGGGCGCGGGTCCTGCCGCGCATTTATTCGGACATTGTGTCCGAAAATCCCGCTTAAATATATTATTTTAATATTAAATTAAAAAATTTTGCAACGGCTGTTGCACATTGCCTTTTTGTGTGTTATTATTGTAATAGCTGAAATATGCAATACAAAAAGGACGGAAAAGTTATGACATCTTCGACCGAAAGCAATTTCAAGACGAAAGTCGGCAATTTCCTCAACAAGATGTTGGGCACC
>CALWKU010000025.1 GCA_944381345.1 uncultured Christensenellaceae bacterium | reverse complement strand
AGGGAAGAACCAAGCGCGAGCGTCTAGTAACCCGCTTGGACACGACTTGGGAGGGTAGGACGTTGCCGGTTACCAAAAGAAGCGATAGCAAAAGCTGTCGCTTTTTTGGTATTAAAAAGGCAACGTCCCTCGCGAGTCGCAACTCGGTACGGAATAGCGAGCGTAAGAAGAGGGAAGAGAGAGGGAAGAAGCAAGCGCGAGCGTCTAGTAACCCGCTTGGACACGACTTGGGAGGGTAGGACGTTGCCGGTTACCAAAGGAGACAGCCAAAACGGCTGTCTTTTTTGGTAAGACGCGCGGATAAGCGGCGTAACCTTATTCGCAAAATGTCTCTTTGTGTTTTGACTTTGCAAAGCGGAAAATAATGATGTTCGGCTGAAAAATTTTCAAAAAGTGAAAAGATGTCTTGACGCAAAACTTTGGCGTAAATTATTGTTTATGTCGGTTTTCAATAGGATAAAAATGCGCGCCGTCGATCCGATCGAGTTCCCAAAGATATTTGTCAATGTCTGTCACGATGAAGTCTTCGCTCACTTTGACGCCTTCACTCTCGAGCAATTGCGCCTGAATTTCGGGGCCGCCGAACGCGAACGCCGGCGCGAGTCTGCCATTACGGTCTACGACGCGGTGGCAGGGGATGATCCCGGGGCGGGGATTGGCGTGCAGCGCATATCCGACCGCGCGCGAGGAGCGCGGCGCGCCGAGCATGCGGGCGATCTGTCCGTAAGTTGCGACTTTGCCCGAAGGGATGCATTGTACAATCTTGTAGACGTCTTCGAAAAAGCTCATGTTCACCTCAGCCGTTTTAATCATTTTAACACGCGGCTCGATCGCGTGTCAATCGGGCGAACGCGGGCGATGCGGAGGGCGGTTGCAAGACGTTTGAGCGCGGGCGGTCTGCGGTCGGTCTTGCCGATCATGCGCCGAAATAGACAAAAACGTAATACATATTCGTTATTTTGACAAAGTTTGCGCGATTTGCGCGCTGTCGCTTTGCTTGGCGGCGTCGGGATGATATAATAATAGACGGATCGCGTTGCGCTTTATCAATAAAACGCCGCGCGAGATTGTTTAATAAGCAAAAGGGCATCATTTTGGACAAAAGACGGTTGGATGAGTTGATGTGTGCGGTAGCGTGCGGCGACAATGCCGCGTTCGCCGAGTTGTACGAACAGACGAGGAAAGGTATTTTCGCGTTTGTATTCGGTTATTGCAAGCGCTACCACGAGGCGGAGGACCTCACCCAGAGCGTATATCTCAAAGTCAAAGCCTCCGTCGGACAATATCGCCCGGGGACGGACGCGAGGGCGTGGTTGTTCCAGATCGCAAAAAACACCGCGCTCAACCACATAAGGAGATCGGGGCGAGAGAGCGCGGTCGGCGGAGGAGAGGAGCTGTCGCGGATACGCGACGACGGCTACGAACATACCGGCGGGACGGTGTTCGACGCGATGAATGCGTGCCTCGACGTGACGGAGCGGCAGATAGTCATATTGCACGTACTGTGGGGGTACAAACACCGCGAGATAGCAGGATTGCTCGATCACCCGCTCGGTACGGTGACTTGGAAATACAACAATGCGCTCAGAAAGTTGCGCGAATACTTAAAGGAGGAAGACAGATGAACGAAAAAGATCTCAAAAGATTTCTCGAAGAAGAGCTTGATCGCATCGCGCCCGAAATGAGCGCGAAAGTCGAGCGCGCTCCCATCGCCGCTTCCTCGAGAGAGACTTCAGCTAAGCCGCGCCGCAAGACGGGGCGCAGGACGCGAGTCACCGTGACGATTTCCGCGATTGCGGCGGCGCTCGTGATAGCGGTCGTGCTTGCGGTGGTCGTACCGCCCATGTTCGATCCTGTTCCCGAGCGGGGCGGAGACGGCTTTTTACTAATGAATATCAACCCGGACGTGGAAATTTTGTTTGACAATGACGGCAAGGTGACGTCCGTCAAGTCGGGCAACGCCGACGCCGACGTGTTGCTTGCGGACGAGAGTTTTCGCTCGTCGCTTGTCGGCGAGAATGTGGACGCGGCTGCGGCTGCTGTCGCCGAGAGGGCGCTCGAGATGGGCTACATCGACGGCGACGCGACGTCGCCGGACGCGGTCGGCTTGACCGTTGTCGGCGGAGACGGAGCCGCGAAGATAGGCGCGGCGGTACGCGCGGCGTTTGTCGACGCGGGCGCGGCGTGCGTGGTCGTCGCCAAGACCGCGGACAGGGCGTGGCTTGCCGAGCGTTTTGACGTCGCCGAGGGAGAATTGACGGATATGCTTGCCGAGGTCAAGGCAAGCGCTGACGCATACTTCGAGCGCATTGCGCAAAAGACGGATTCCGTCGAGGAACTGACCGAAGAATACGCCGCGTCCGTCGCCGGACTTCTCAAAAACAAGTTGCGCATGCTCGCCGGGGAGGCGCGCGCCGTACAGGCGTTACTCGCCAAGTTGGATGAGGTCAATGCCGAGATCGAAAAACTTGCTTCGGATATGACAGATCTGCCGTTCGGGCTGCTTGCGCCGAGCGACATTTGGGGCGCGGACGACTTTCTTTCCGAACATCCCGACTTCGTGATGTCGCCCGATTTGAGCGCGGCGGTCGAGAGGGCTCATGCGCTGCTTGCGGAGCTTGCCGAGTACGACTGCGAGCCGAAAAACAAGATCGAGGCATGGGCGTTCAGCGAGGCGGTAGGCAAGTTCGTCGAACTCTGCGACGAATACGGCGACCGGGTTCTTGGGTTGATAGATCAAACGAATCAGGACATTTCCGATGCGATAGATAAAGTCGAAGATCTCTATCAAGAGGCGAAAAACATTGTGCTCGGTTTGTTGGGCGACGTTTCGGATGCGCTGCCGGGCATCATGACGGATTTTGAAACGGCTCTCGACAATATCGCCGAATTTGCCGCGGACATCGATTCGGCTAGCGACTTTGTCGCCAAGACGAATGAATTGATCGCCGCCGCGTCGGACGTGAGGTTCGATCTCGGTGAGACGATGGACTCGTTGCGCGACAAGTTGACCGCAGCCGAATACGCGGACGTCGAGAGCGCGTTGATTGAGGAATACGGCTCGCTCGAGGCGTGGTACGAAAGTTTGGAATGACGCCGCAAAAACGGTTTTGAGCAACGCGGCGATTTGAAAAGCGCGGCGCAAAGGCGGCAACGAAAAGGCCCGATCGGGCATGGCGACATCTGTCGGATACGCGTCAAACGAGATCGAGAGGTCAAGAGTTTCCTTCGGCAACGAGGGGATCTTTTTGCGCCTACGGAAAGATCTGTTTTTGAGGATACAGCCGTTATATTGCGGTTGCCCTAAAAAGGAGGTATGTCGTCGAAACGGCAAAACCGAACCGCCGCGTTTTCTGCGGCGGCAGGTCGGAGAAAAATGAACAAATACGCATAGCGCGAAGTTCGTGAAAGCGAAAGGCGAGCGGACGGCAGTCTGTCGGAAGGAGTAGAGATGAAAAAGCGTTCTCTTCGCCGTCCGCATTTTTAATTTAACACGCGCAAAGCCGATTGTCAACGGGTAAATTGCAAAGACTTCCGATACGGGACTCTTTCGGTACAAATTTATCTGATACCGAAAATTTTTGCAATCTGACGAGCGTCGATAATTTAAGAGACAAAGAAGAAAAGAGTACAGAAACGGATGGCTCGAAAATGTTTTTGTTGTTGGCGGTGATTGCGTTTTTGTTAGGTTTCGCCCGCACGCTCATACGACGAAAGCGTACGGCGTGAAAAAATTTTTCGGTTTGCCAATAAAGCGACGGGGATGATTGTTTAATGTATGAAAAAGACAACACTCTTTCTCAAAACCAAATTCCCCAAATCTACAACGGAACGGACGGCGGCGAGCCGTCCGTTCCGTACTTTGAGGCTGAGTTTCCATAATGCCGCGAGAAATCATCGCGTATATCGGAAACGACGCCGTACGCGGAGAGAAAAGGCGAAAGATCGGAAAATCGAAAGTCGAAAGGCGTAAAAACATCTGTGCGAAAAATTTGACAGGCACGCCAATAAACGGGCGCGCAATCATGTTTAATAGGCAAAAGACAAGGAGGGATCCTTATGAAAAAGAAAACCATAGCCGCCGCGCTCGTCGCGGTGTTGTGCCTGTCGGCGTGCGCCGCCGTGTTTGCCGGTTGTCAAACAGAGGAAGATCCGAGGGCGTATGTGTCGCTTGATATCAACCCGTCCGTATCGCTGGTGCTTGCCGCAGACGGCACGGTCGAGAGCGCGGTCGCCGAAAACGACGACGCACGCGTGCTTTTGGTCGACGTCGCGCTCGAGGGCAAGACGCTCGAAGATGCCGCCGGCATCGTCGCAAAGGCGTCAATCGATTGCGGCTTTTTGAGCGAGGACAACAGCGTCGTAGACGTGACCGTCGTCGCCGAAAACGGCAGCGTGGAGTACGAAGGCGCGCTGCTCGGCGAGCTGCAGCAGGCGTTTACCGCCGCTGTCGGCGAAGATTCTTTCGACGTCACTTTCAACAGCGAGGGGTCGTACACACTCAACCGTATGCTCGAATACTACAAGGAGAAATATCCCGAAAACGCCGACGTTCAGGCGATGACGCCCGCCAAGCTGGACATCGTACTCAGTTTGACGCAAAAGGACGGATCGCTGTCGTTTGAGGCGGCGGCGAGTCTCGACATCTCGTCTTTGATCACTATGGCGGAGACGACTTACGCTGAGATTAAACCGTATATGAACGCCGCATACGAGGCGGCGGTAGGTGAAGCGGAGTTGCTGTACGAAAATATGAAAGCGGTCGCGGCGAGCGGCGTATGGGCGATCAAGTATTCCGAATTTATGCTTAATGATATCGACATCGATATAGATGATATCATCGGAGGAGATCTCAGCGGTATTTTCGGTGACGCCGAGGCGCTGTTGACTGAGAATTACGGCTTGCAGTACGGAATGTACAATACTTTGGCGATCACGCTCGACTACTTGCTCGACAAGGGCGTGCAACTGCAGGGATATGCCGACGCGGCGCTCGCAAATGTCGACACCGCGCGGCTATCCGAATTGCTCGGCGTGGACGAAACGGCGCTCAAAGAGGCTATCGTCGACGAGAGCGGCAACATCACGCTCGAGGCGATAGACTCCTATGTTGACAGGCTGATCAAAAACGCCGCCGCTGACGCAAAAGAGGAATACGAAAGCAGCGAACTCAAAGAATATCTCAACGGCTTACAGGCGAGGGCGGAGGAGCAGGTGCAAAAGCTGCCTCAAGAATATGCCGACGCGATCTATGCGGCGGCGGAGGCGTTCGAGTACACGGGCGTTCGGATCGGCGAGTTCTTTGACGATCTGACTTCTTTGACTATCGACGATATGCGCGGCGCGGTCGAGGAGCTGGAGACAATGCGCGACAAGGCGATGGAGAACATCGAGGCTAATTTGACGGACGCGCAATTGGAAGAAATAAAAGCCGCTGTCGCCGCAACCGAGGAGAGCATGGACGAAGGCAAGGCGCAGCTCCAAGAGGTGATCGCACAGGCAAAGGCGGACGCCGAAAGCGCGCTCGAGCAGCTCAAGGAGGAGCTGATCGCCGAACACAAGGCGGTCGTTACGATACAATGACAAATTGCGGTCTATCCGCAACTCATAACCAACCCCCTTTGAAAAGGCCGTCGGAGTTTTCCGGCGGTCTTTTTCGTATTGACGAAAGGAGCGAAACGGAGTATGATAGAGATGTCGGAATGAAGAGTCCGACAAGGAGAGATATGAGACAAGACGATCTGATGCGCAAGATAGAGGATATAGTGACCGACGAGGACGTGATAAGGCAAGTGCTTATGACCCGCGAATTGATGACGTGCTACCGCTGCGCCATCATGGAGGTGGAGACCAAGTTCCGCGTGTTGGACGAAAAGTTTTCGTTGCACGGCGAGCGCAACCCGATCGAGAGCATAAAGTCGCGCGTCAAATCCCCCGAAAGCATCGCGGCAAAGCTGAGGCGCAAGGGCTTGCCGATGACCGCAAAGACGGTGGAAAACGAACTCAACGACGTTGCCGGCGTCAGGGTGATTTGCTCGTTTGTGGACGACATATACACGCTTGCGGAATGGCTGACCGGGCAGGACGACATCACGTTGATAGCGACAAAAGACTATATCAAAAATCCCAAGCCGAACGGGTATCGAAGTCTGCATTTGATCATATCCGTCCCGATATTCCTCGACGACTGCAAGCGAAATATGAAGGTGGAGGTGCAATTGCGCACGATCACGATGGAGTCGTGGGCAAACCTTGAACACAAGCTGCGATACAAGAAAGATCTGAGCGAAGAAGTGACCGCTAAGATATCCGAAGATCTTTATGAATGCTCGCAATTGTGCGCGCTGCTCGACGACAAGATGAGCTACGTCAAGGGCGTCGTTGCGGGCAGAGAAAGCTGATATTTACGATATAATCGGGCGAAAATTCCGTTGATAGACGGAACGGGCGGTTTGCGATGTACTCTATGCGTCACGTCGCAAAAATTTTTTGCAAAAAAAGTGCAAAGATGTCTTGATTTTGCTCAAAAGCCGTGTTATGATGCCGGTGAAAGCGTTTCCCGAGGAGTAAACATGGTCGTTTATTGCACTTTCGACGCCGACGACAACACGTTGCGCGCCGATGACTACTATTGCGTCTCGCAGAATGACAACAAGTCGTCTCAAATTATTGTCAAATGCCTGAACATATCGCAGGACAGCGGATGGGAGTACTATCTCGAATTTCGCTGTTACAACGCCAAAGGAGTGCCGAAAAACAAATACGTGTCGCCAAAATTGACTTTGAACGACAACGATTGGTTGACCTTTGCGATACCGAATTGCCTTACTCAGTACCCCGGATATGTCGATATGCAGCTTGTCGCATATATGCCCGCGAACAATCCCGACGCGCAGCTCGTGCGCAAGAGCGTGCAGAGGAGCGATCGTATCTTCGACGTCGCGCCGTCTCTCGACGTCGTCGAAGCGAGCGTACTCGAAACGCCCAACGTCTTTGTCGAGATGGAGAACGCGATCGAAGATCTGGGCAACGTCAAGCTGCGCAGAGTGCGCTGGCTTGACTACGACAGGTGTGTTTCCGACGCGCTTTGCGTGGTCGGCAAGCCGCTCTCCGCGCCCTCTTTCACGCCTCCGACGGGCACGACGTTTGTCGGCTGGTATTGTCGCAATACGGGCGAGTTGTGGGGCTTCGACGAGGAAATAGTAGCCGATGCCGCAGAGGATATCGTAATGTTTGCCGACTACTATAATTCGGACGCCGAGATCGTCGCGCAGACGATGTATTTCGATTATCTCGGCTCCGCCGCGCCCCCTATATATGTCTCTTTTACCAAGGCGCCGAAGGTGTCGTTCAAGGTGGCGCGCGCCGACTCGAACGCCCCGCCGTGCGTCGCTTATGCCGACACGGTCGAATATGTCGGATACGCCGTCGCCGACGCTTATCGCGTGCCTGCGGACAGCGAAACGCTGCAAGTAACAGCCGACGGCTTGATTGCAAAGCCGGAAGGCGATCTGTTGGCGCCGAAACTGACGTTGACGGATGAGTTGCGCCTTGCGTCCGGCGCGAAAAAGTTGGCGTCCCCGCTCGACGAGATGCCGGTCGCGGTTTTGGATATCGGAGACAACGTCCGCTCGATCGGAAGCACGGTGATCACGAGCGACTTTTTGCAGATCATGAGGATAGGCAAGGGGGTGGAGAGCATAGACATCGCAGCGTTTTATGCGCCCAATCTGCATCACGTCATCGTCGACAGAATGATCCCGCCTGCATATGACGGGATAGGCGACGTGTTTGCGCTCGACGCAACGCTGTACGTCCCGGAGGGCGCGAAGGCGCGCTATCAGGCGAGCGAAGGATTTGCATATATGTTTGCGACGATCAAGACGATCGGCGATGCGGGTGAAATGGCGATCGTAGCGTCCGAGTTGGAGGAAGCTAAGCAGGATCTTGCGGATCGCAACGCCGGTCAATGACTGCAATTTGAGATTGTTTGAACACACGGGCACGAAAAAAGACGCGTCTTGCGGCGCGCCCTTTTCGGCGTATGTCAACGCGTCTTGAACAAGATGGTCTTGATCTCCCACGGACGGAAGGTCAGCTTGCCGGGATCGACTTTTTCTGCCGCGTTTTCCAGCATATCGCAGCCGTATGCCTCGCACTCGAACGCCGTTTTGACGCTCGCCGTAACGTCTTTGCCCTTGTTTTCGAAAAGGCGGATTACGACGCCGCTGCCGTCCTCGGCGGGCTTGATCGTCTCCATGACTACGCCGTCTCCGCTCACCTCGATCGGGCAGACCATGTTGCCGCCGCGCTCTTTCAAAAGGGGATAGTTGAACGCGTACGCGCGCTCGACCACATCGGAGTCGGTCAGCTTTTCGCGGTGAGGATACAGCGCATACGAGAAGGAGTGCGTGCCTATGTCGCAAGTCTTGTCCGGGAACTTTGGCGCGCGCAGCAGACACAGACTGATCAAGCCGTTTTTGACGCGCTTGCCGTACTTGACGTTGTCGATGAGCGCCAGCCCGCCGTCGCCGCCGGCGGTGTTGCCGAACTTGTTAGCGCATATCCCGAATTTAGCGCGCCGTATCGAGTTGTCCTCGCGCGTCGAGCGGCGGAACGTGCCGAATTGTATGCCGCAGTCGACCTCGTCCGCAAAGAAG
>CALWKU010000024.1 GCA_944381345.1 uncultured Christensenellaceae bacterium | reverse complement strand
TTGACTGCGTTTATCTGCTTGATTCTTTGCAAAATCTATTTCGGCGCGTTGCGCGCGTGCGAGATCACTACCCTCTCCTTGCCTGCCGCTCATTGTACCAACCCCCAAAAAGACCGCGCAAGCGGGGCGAGGGCAAGCCGACATAAAATTTCCGGCGGCGTTTTGCCGTCGGAATTTTTGTCGGTGCGCAGCAGTTTTGAGCGAGGAATTTTGCGCGCAGACGAGTCGCGTCCCCGCAGCTCAATCCTTTACGGCTTAGCAAGGGGCAAGACGAAGTATGCGCGCAAAAGATCCGCTCAAAACCTTGCCCTCACCCCGCTTGCGCGGTCAAGCCTTATACATGCGTTTGCGCGCTGCTTCCGCCTTCTTCTTGCGTTTGACGCTGGGCTTCTCGTATGCTTCCCTCTTGCGGAGTTCGCCGATAATGCCGTCTCTGGCACACTTGCGCTTGAAACGCTTGAGCGCGCTCTCGAGATTCTCGGTCTCGCCTACTCTTACTGTCGACATCTTATCGCCTCCTTCCCGCAGCCGGGTCATATTTTGCTTTCTTATTATATAAGCGCGCCGACGTTTTGTCAACTATCCTGACGCGCTTTTTCGCTCAATCTTTCAATGCGAGCTTTGCCGCGACCGCGGCGAGATCGTATCCCCGGTCGGAGCGGGTATTGAACACGGTCGCGCCGTCTCCGCATCGTCTCGGGATGACGTGGACGTGGAAGTGAAACACGCTTTGCTGTCCCGCCTCGCGCGTGCAATTGACAAGGTTTGCGCCGTCGTAGCCGCAATCCTCGACATAGTGCTTCGCCAGCTTGCGCGCGGCGCTCGTCACCGCCGCGAGGTCGTCCTCGGGGCAGGAGATCAGATCGCTCGTATGCGCTTTCGGCACGACGAGCGTATGCCCTTCATAGTCGCCCGCGATGTCGAGAAATGCAAACACTTTGTCGTCCTCGTACACCTTGTAACTCGGAATGTCGCCGTTGATGATCTTGCAAAAAATGCAGTCGTCCATATTTCCTCCTACTCGGCCATTACGCCGTCTTTGAACAATTCTTTTACGGTCACGGTCAGTTCGCCCTCGCGTCTGCCCGCGACGTATGCCTTGACGAATTCAAGGCTGTGCCCGCTCGTGAAGCCGTCGTCGTATTGCTCGGCGAGTACGTCAAGTTCTTTGCCGACAAGTCCGCTCAAAAATATGCGCTTGCTCTCGTCGGCGACGGCGGACGCGCGCTTTACCCGCTCGTCTATGACTCCGCGCGGCAATTGCTTCAGCTTCGCCGCAACGGTTCCGCTGCGGGGAGAATAGCCGAACACATGCACTTGCGCAAAGCGCATACTTTGTACGAATGCGAGGCTGTCCTCGAAGTCGCGCTCCGTCTCTGCCGGGAAACCGCATATGAGATCGGTCGTCAGCGCGGAATGCGGAAATGCGCGGCGGATCATATCCGCCTTGGCGGCATATTGCGCGGCTGTGTAGCGGCGATTCATGCGTTTGAGTACGGCGTCGCTGCCGCTCTGCAACGACAAATGGAATTGAGGACAAAATCGTTTCAGCCCCGCAAGCGCGCCCAAAAGCGCGTCGTCAATCACGCCCACTTCGAGCGAACCGAGGCGTATGCGCACGTCTATTCCCTGCAACGCCGCGATCAACTCGGCAAGCGACGAACCGGTATTTTTGCCGTACGAGGACAGGTCGATGCCGGTCAGCACTATCTCGCGGCTGCGCGCCGCGACGGCGGCGCACTCAGAGACGCAATCTTCGAGAGCGCGCGAACGGCTGCGTCCGCGAAGATACGGGATGAGGCAATACGAACAGAAATTGTCGCAGCCGTCCTGTACCTTGATGTATGCGCGCGTGCGATCCTCGGCAGGACAGCAAAGCCCGTCGTACTCCGCAGGCAGAGGCGCGACGCAAGTCGCGCTCCGGGCAAACTTCAACGCCGCAGCCGCCTTGTCGGCAACGCCGCCGATGTATGTCACGCCTCGACGCGCGCGAAACGCAGTCGGATCGTGCTGACTCGCACAGCCTATGACAGCAACCGTTGCGGCGGGATTTTGATGCAGACAGCGGGTTACGAATTGACGCGACTTGCGCTCCGCCTCTCCGGTCACCGCGCAGGTGTTGACGATGTACGCGTCCGCCGGCTCGAGCGAAGTCACGACCTCGTGCCCGCCGTTTTTGAGCGCGGTCACTATGCAGTCGCATTCGTATTTGTTGACTTTGCAGCCGAGGTTGCAGACCGCGATCTTCACCTGCCCAACTCTCCTCTTTCGTAATCTATCAATGCGAGCGCGACGAGTCCCGCCGTCTCGCAGCGCAATATCCGCCGCCCGAGCGTGACCGTCTTTGCGCCGATTTCGAGAGCGCGCTTCGCCTCGTCGGGGGCGAATCCGCCTTCGCTGCCTATGACGAGCGCGATGCTGCGCGCCTCTTTCAGTCCGGGCACGTCGCCTATCCTGCCGACGCGCGCGTCCTCATACGGCATTATGACGAGATCGAAGTCGTTGAACCGGCCGAGTACGCCGTCAAAGTCTGTCAATCCGCCTACGTCACAGCGCGCACATCTGCCGCATTGCTTGCACGCCTCGACCGCGACCCTGCTCATTCGCTCGCGGTTATACTTGGTCTCCTCGGTGCGCTCGGACAAAAAGGGCACGACCTCCGACACTCCCAATTCCACGCACTTTTGCACTATGAACGACAGCTTGTCCCCTTTTGGCAGAGCCTGAAACAACGTGACGCGATACGGCAGTTCCGCCTCGCCGCGGCGCACGGCGTCTATCTTGGCGATCGCATGATCCGCGCCGACCGAGATCAGCGTACAGTCAAGCTCGCTGCCGTCGCCGGGACAGGCAATCAGCTTGTAGCCCGCCTTGTAGCGCAGCACTTTTGTCAAATGGACGAACTCGTCGCCGCCTATCACCGCCTCGCCGTCGCGCACGTCGGCGGCGTCGATAAAAAATCTCCTTATATCCATGCTTTTCTCAACTCCATCGCGCACCACTCGCCGTCGCGCTCCTGCCTGACGACCTCGAATCCCGCCTTGACGAATGCGTCTTTGACCGCGTCCAGCCGTGCGGCGATGATTCCGCTGACTATCAGCCTGCCGCCGTCCGCAACGAACGGCGCGACGCCCGCCGCGAGCCGGATCAATATGTCTGCGGTGATGTTGGCGAGGATAAGATCGTACTTGCCGTCAAGTTTAGCCAACAGATCGGCTTGCCTGACGACTACGTTGTCCGCGCCGTTGATCGCGCAATTGCTCTTTGCGACCGCGACCGCCTTTTCGTCGATATCGCACGCGTCCACGCTCGACGCGCCCAACTTGGACGCCGCGACCGCAAGTATGCCGCTGCCGGTGCCGAGATCGGCGACGCGCCCCTCAACAAGGCGCTGCTGCATCAATTTGAGACACAGCCGCGTCGTCTCGTGTTCGCCCGTTCCGAACGCCATACCGGGATCCATCTTGACGACGACTACTCCCGCCTTGGGCGCGTAATCTATCCAACCCGGCACGACGGCGACACCGCCGCACTCGATGGGGCTGTAAAATTTGCGCCAGACGACGTTCCAATCCTCGTCGCCGACAACGCGGCGCGACGTCTCGAGAGAGCCGGTTTCAAACGCGCAGTTGCGTCTGAGCGCGTCGAGCCTGACGCTCAATTCACGCTCGACCGCGTCCGCAGAATCTTCGGGGAAATAGCCGAGTACGCGGACGACTTCGCTCGCGGCGAGTACGCTCTCGTCGACATAGTCCCAGACGACGTCGCTCCTGCACAATTGCAGAAAGTCGTTTTTGTCGTAGATACCCACGCCCTCGCTGCCGAGGTCGGTCAATATATCCGCGACGAGTTCGCTCGCGGCGGTGGTGGTAAATACGGTTATCTCTCTGTAATCCATGGCTCTATTATATTGCATCGACGCGCAATTTGCAACAGTTGTGCGCGCGCGGCGCGAAAAAGGGGCGGAGAATCCCGCCCCTTACCCCGAAAACGGGGATATGTTTTGAGTTATCGCGTCATTTGTCCTCGGATGAGTCCTCTTTCTGCGCCTTTGCGCGCATCTCGCCCGGCACGAATTTGAGGTTGCCGTCCTCACCGATGTCGACAAGCACGTTTTGTCCTATTGCGATCTTGTTCTCTAAAATCAGCTCGCTGAGTTCGTCCTCGATGTATCTCTGCACCGCCCTTCTCAACGGACGCGCGCCATACTCGACGTTGGTGCCGTGTTCGACGATGTAGCTCTTCGCCGCGTCGCTGACGGTCAAGCCGATGTCTCTATCTTCGAGCCTCTTTGCCAATGCGTCGGTCATCATCGTCACGATCTCGTTCATATCCTCTTTGCGCAGCGGACGGAAGATGATCACGTCGTCTATACGATTGATGAACTCGGGGCGCATCGCCTTTTTGAGCGCCTCCATCTGCCTCTCTTTCAGATCGTCGTAGTCCGTCTCGTCGCTGCTCGAACCGAAACCCAGCTTTGCCTTGGCTTTGATCTCGCCCGCGCCGATGTTGGAGGTCATGATGACTATGGTATTCTTGAAGTTGACCGTTCTGCCGTGGGAGTCGGTCAATCTGCCGTCGTCGAGGATCTGCAGCAATATATTGAACACGTCGGGATGAGCCTTTTCTATCTCGTCGAACAGCACGACCGAATAGGGCTTACGGCGCACCTTTTCGGTCAGTTGCCCGCCCTCGTCGTAGCCGACGTACCCCGGCGCTGAACCGATCAGCTTGGACACGCTGATCTTGTCCATATATTCGGACATATCCATGCGGATGAGCATGTTTTCGTCCCCGAACATCGCTTCGGCAAGCGCCTTGGAAAGCTCCGTCTTGCCGACGCCCGTCGGCCCGAGGAAGATGAACGAACCTATCGGGCGTTTGGAATCCTGCACTCCCGCCCTCGCGCGTCTTACCGCCTTGGCGATCGCGGACACCGCTTCGTCCTGCCCGACCACGCGCTTGTGCAGCGTGTCCTCGAGGCGAAGCAGCCTCTGTGCTTCGCTTTCGGTCAGCTTGACGACAGGGATCTTTGTCCATGCGGACACGACCGCCGCGATGTCGTCCTCGCCCACTTCGAGCTTTGCGTCGGCGTGCTGTTTGTGCCATTGCGCCTTTTGTTCGTCAATGCGCTTTTGCAGCTCCTCCGCCTTGTTTTTGCACACCTTCGCCTCGTCGTACATCTCGTGCTTGGCAAAGCTGTCCTGTTCCACTTTGAGGCGGTTGACCTCGTCCTCCATCTTCTTGACGTCGTCGGGTAGCACAAAGTTGCTTATCCTCTTTTTGGACGACGCCTCGTCGATGAGGTCTATCGCCTTGTCGGGCAAAAATCTGTCGCTGATGTATCTGTCGGACATCTTCGCCGCAGCCTCGAGAGCTTCGTCTGTGATGGTCACGTGGTGGTGTTCCTCATACTTGGATCGTATGCCTTTGAGTATCGTGATCGTATCCTCGACCGACGGCGGATCAACGATGATCTGCTGGAATCTGCGTTCGAGCGCGCTGTCCTTTTCTATAAACTTGCGGTACTCGTCCAAAGTGGTCGCGCCGATCGTCTGCATCTCCCCTCTCGCCAACATAGGTTTGAGAATGTTTGCGGCGTCGACGCCGTTCTCGGACGTGCTGCCCGCGCCGACGATCATGTGTATCTCGTCTATGAACACTATGATGTCGCCTTTGCCGAGGATGGCGTCTATCGCCTTTTTGAGCCTCTCTTCAAAGTCGCCCCTGTACTTGGTGCCGGACAGTACCGACGTGATGTCGAGCGAGAAAACAGTCTTTCCTCTCAGCATCTCGGGGACGTCGCCGTTTACTATCGCCTGGGCAAGTCCCTCGACAATCGCGCTCTTGCCTACGCCCGGTTCGCCTATCAGCACGGGATTGTTCTTCGTGCGGCGGCAAAGTATCTCGATGATCCGCTCTATCTCCTTGCTGCGGCCGATGATGGGGTCTATCTTGCCTTGGCGCGCCTTCTCGGTCAAGTCCTCGCCAAGCCCTTGAAGTTCTTTGGGCAGTTTGGAATTGATGTCGGATTTTTTGACGCCCGTGTTGGTCTTTGGCTTGTTTCCGTTCATCCTCACTCCCTCGAAAGCGTCGCTTTCGCTTTCCTCATCCTCGTCGTCTCCCTTTTGACCGAACATCGCCTCCGCCATCAATTGCGCGCGAAGTCTGTCCACGTCCACGCCGAGTCTGTTCAGCGTGCGGCAGGCGTACGAATTGCCGTCCTCAAGCAGGCACGTCAGCAACGTCATCGAGTCTATCGCACCTACGCCGTTCATTTGGCTGTACATCTCGCTTGCCCTGAGCGCCCTGTCCACCCTCGGGGTGATCTTTACGTCTGTGGACGGCTCGTCGTCATCGGGCAGCAGAGCGCCTATCAACTCGTCGAGATCGACTGTATCGGCGAGCCTTTTTGCCGCCCTGCAATCGGAGCCGGCGATGCCTGCGAGCATATGCTCCGTTCCCAAAAGTCCGCCCTTGCGCATTGCGTAATTCTGAGCTTCCTTTATCGCTCTCGTGCATTCTTCGGTAAATTTCATATCGTATCCTCCTTCAATTCAAAGTCTTGTTTGTCAATGCGGCTCGCGCTCTGTCGCGCTCTTCCGCCGTGATGACTTTCTTAGCGAACATACACAGCATCGCAGGCTGAGTCATCACCGCCAAATTGTCCAACGTCTCAAAGTCTTTGCCTATGTAGCCCAAAGCTATGCCGAGCCTTACATAGCCGGCAAGCTGCATAAACTCGCTCGAGCTGATCTTGCAGCAATTGGACAATATGCCCCAACTGCGCATGATCTTGTCCTTGAGGTCTATGCCTCCCCTCTGTTTGAGCGCATCCCTTTCGCGCCTCTCTAACTCTATAATCTGCGCAACCGCCTTGCCGAAGATGTCTTTGATCGACTCTTCGCTCTTTCCGACGGCGGCTTGGTTGCTGATCTGATACTCGAATCCCGAAGCCTCCGTGCCCTCGCCGTACGCGCCCCTCGTGGTGAACCCTATTTTTTCAAGGCTTGCGATCAGGCTGTTCATCTTGCGCCCTATCGTCAACGCCGGGAGCGACACCATCGCCGAAAGGCGCATCGCCGCGCCGAGATTGGTCGGGCATGCGGTAAGATACCCGAAATATTTGTCAAACGCGATGTCGAGATTTTGGGCGAGCAATTCGTCAAGCCTGACAAGTTTTGCATAGGCGTTGTCGAGGTCGCAGCCGGGCATTATGCATTGCTCGCGGATGTGATCCTCCTCGTTGACCATGATCGATACGGTCTCGTCGTCGGCGACAAAGACGCCGCCGTACGGCTTTTTGACCAATTCCGCGCTTATCAAATGCTTTTCTACGAGCGATTGCTCGAACAGCTTCTCGGTCTCGCCCGTCTTGTAGAACTTGCCTCCGAACAGTTTGTTGCAGCACTCGACGACATTCTTCATCAAGACGGAATATATCTCCTCCTGCCCGCTCAGCTTGTGCGGAAAAGGCAAACCGTTGATGTTGCGCGCAAATCTGACGCGTGTGGAAATTACCACATCTCTGTTCTTGTCCGTCACTTTGCGTCACCTCCCGTCAGAGACTCTATTTGATGTTTGAGTTGAGAAGCAAGATCGTAGTCGCCCTTATCGCCCGCCTCGTGCATACGCCGTCTCAGCTCTTCGACATAGTCGGAAAGCGATTTTGCGCTTTGCTCTCTCTTGACCTGACCTTCCTGTGTCTGTCCCTTTGCGGCGGCGGGACGTTTGCCTCTGTATTCGCTGCCGCCCAATTGGGCGACATAGCTGTGTGCGAGATCGTAAAATACTTTGTAACACTCGCTGCATCCGAACTTGTAGTTTGACGCAATCTCCTCTTCCGTGGCGCCGCATACGGGGCAAACCCTGCGCTTATTCTTGCGCTCGGGATCGGACGACTTGACGGGATTGCCGAGGATCATCGCCTGAAAGACGTTGTCCAGCCCCGACAGCACGTCGTCGAAAAATCCGCCGCCGGCATTGACCTGCTTTGCGCATTCGGGGCAAAGCCATTTGACGATCTGATGTCCGCCGCTGCCCATCATCACATAACCGGTCGCATACCTCTTGTGACATAGATCGCAGATGTGTTCCTTGTTCTCGTCCATATTACCTCCTGATCAATCCGACAAGGATCTCCTTGAAAATGTTCTTCCTCAGCGCGTCCGCCATCGGCACCGCGAGCGCCCTGTCGCCGATCGCGCTCTTGACGATCGACGCTTCGCCGTCGGTGATGATACCGTCGCGCGCAAGCCTCTCGACCATAGACACCGCCCTGTTGAATGTCAGCGCGTCAAGCGCGTCCGTCTGTTTGAGCAGCTCGGGCAAAAAATCCTCTTTCGTACCGACGATCTTTGCGACCGTAACGCTGCCGCCGCCGCCGCGCTTGGACTCGATAACATAGCCCTTGTCCACCGAAAAACGCGTGGTCAGCACATAGCTTATCTGCGACGGCGATACGCCGAAATAGTGCGCCAGATCGTTGCGCGACAACTGTATGCTGTCGCTTTCTCCGAAAAACGACTTGATGAATTGCTCTATCGTATCGGAAATGTTTGCCATGCTTTGCCTCCCGTCAAAATTAGTCTTTCTTTGACTTTCGTCCTTATTATACCACACAATTCCGGCTTGTCAATAGATAATTGCAAAATTTTTCAAAAAATTTCCTGCTCCGACGAAATCGCCTCCTCCGCAATTGCAAATGCGCAAGTATTGTGGTAAAATAATAAAACGATATGACGCTTGTGTGGCGAAATGGCAGACGCAAGGGACTTAAAATCCCTCGGGGAGGACCCGTACCGGTTCGAGTCCGGTCACAAGCACCAGCGCTTCAAGCTCGGCTTGAAGCGATCCGAAAACGGGAGTTTGGCACAAGTGCCACTCCCTTTTTTCGACTCGCCCTACGCCATCGCTTTCCGCTCCGTTTATGTCACCGGAGAACGAAATAGTGACGCGATTGCGCCTCGATACTCTCGTATCTCGCCGTCCCCTATCGGCAATCGCTATTCCGTCGCTACACTACGTTTCGCTCCTTACGAGTCCGGTCACAAGCACCACCAACGGAAGTCTCGCCCTTTTGGCAAAAAATATGAGGCCGTTTCTCTGCCTCTTATTTTTTCGCTCTTTCGGCTCGCTTCCTCGTTCGTTCCTTTCGGTTGCCGCTTGCGGAATTTTGCATTGCGCTTTTGATATTGAGGCACGATCTCGGATTACGTATTTACAAATCACACGGGATATTGTATAATTGTCTCGAGGTGATATCATGCAAAACGTTTTGGCAAAGGGCAGACTTTTGGACGATCAAGGCAAGCTGTTGCAGGCGGGCTATTCCACGACATATGCGCGGACGTACCGCCGCGACGACATCAAGGCAAGCAAGTGGCGCATCAAGGAGTGGGACTACTACCTCGTCTCGGACGGCGAGCGCGCGCTGGCGTTCACGCTGTCGGATATAGGCTATCTGGCATTGGCGAGCATAAGTTTGGTCGACTTGAAAGAGAAAAACTTTGTCACAAAGACGGGCATCTCGCCTTTCCCGTTCGGCAAGCACAACTTCCCGTCCGACTTCAACAAGGGGGACGTGGGCTTCGAGTGCGGCAAGATCGCAATCTCCATGCGCAACGACGGCAGGGCGCGGCGAATAAAGGCAGAGTGCAAAAATTTCAAGGACGGCAAGAATTTCTTCGCCGAGATCACTCTCTCGCAGCCGCCGCGCGACGCGATGGTCATCGCCACGCCCTTCCCCGGCAACGATCTCGCGTTCTACTACAACGCCAAGGTCAATTGCATGGCGGCAAGCGGCTACTACGAGATCGGCGACGAGATGACCGTCCTCGACACGACCAAGTCGCTAGGTACCCTCGATTGGGGACGCGGCGTTTGGCCCTACTCCAACACTTGGTATTGGAGTTCGATGCAACACCGCACCGAAAGCGGCGGCACGATCGGTTTCAATTTGGGATACGGCTTCGGCGACACCTCGCAGGCGACGGAGAATATGTTCTTTGTCAACGGCAGAGCGCACAAGTTGAACAACGTCGACTTCGGAATCCCCGGCAAGGGACGCAAAGCCGATTTGATGAAACCGTGGCGCTTCACCGACGACGAGGGACGATTGGAGATGACCTTCACCCCGGCTGTCAACCGCCGCGACGTCACCAATGCGGGGATCGTCTGTACCGCGCAAAATCAAGTGTTCGGGCACTTCTCCGGGCACGTCGTGTTGGACGACGGCAGCACGTTGGAATTTGAAAATTGCGCCGGCTTTGCCGAAAAGGTCGTCAACCGCTGGTGACGCACAAATGACACAATAAATATCCGCCCGCTTGGCGGGCGGATATTTATTTGCAAACCATTTTGCAGTAGATATCAAACGGGCGTCTCCGCGTAGCGGAAACGCCCTTGAACATCAATTGCGTTCAATTCTTGGTCACGGAATAGCCTTCTTTGGTATCGGTCACGGAATAGCCGCGCGAGTTGATCTGCGCGCGCAATGCGTCCGCCTCGGCATAATTTTTCGCCTTCTTTGCGGCGGCGCGCCTCTCGGCGAGCTCCTTGATCTCATCAGGGACATCCTCCGCAGGCGCGATCTCTTCGGGCTTGGCTTTGTCGAGCGACAGCCCGAACACCTTGTCAAAGTCGAGCGCGAGCGCGTAGATGTCCTTGCTTGCCGGCTCCTTGACCGCCGTCCACAGCACGCCCATGGCGAGCGGTATGTTGAGATCGTCGTTTATCGCGTCGGCGAATTGCTTGCGATAGCCATCGAGCTTCACCGCGTCGGTCGGCGCGCTCGACATCTTGTGCTTGTACAATGCGGCGAGCAGACGCGCATAAGCCGTCTTTGCCGCGTCCAAGCCCTCAAATGTAAAGTTGAGCTTTTTGCGGTAGTGCGTGTTGAGGCAGAAGTAGCGGAAGTCCATCGCCGAGTAGCCCCTGCTCTCAAGGTCGGCGATCGTGTAGGTGTTGCCGAGCGACTTGCTCATCTTGCCGTTGTTGACCAACATGAACTCGCCGTGCACCCAATAGTCGACCGTCTTCTTGCCGACGAGCGCCTCGCTTTGCGCGATCTCGTTCTCGTGATGGACGGGAATGTGATCGACGCCGCCCGTGTGGATGTCGAACACGTCGCCCAAATACTTGCGGCTCATCGTCGAGCACTCGATGTGCCAGCCCGGATACCCCTTGCCCCACGGGCTGTCCCACTGCATGATGTGGTTGGGCTCCGCCTTTTTCCAAAGCGCGAAGTCGGCAGGGTGACGCTTTTGAGAATTGACCTCGACGCGCGCGCCGGCTTGCTGCTCGTCCAAATTGAGCCGCGACAGCTTGCCGTATTCGGGGAACTTGCCGATGTCGAAATAGATGCCGTCGTCGATCTCGTA
>CALWKU010000023.1 GCA_944381345.1 uncultured Christensenellaceae bacterium | reverse complement strand
GATATCGAAAAACGAAATTGTGACGCTCCGCTACGCTGCGCTATTCCGTACTCGCTTCACTTGTACTCACGAGCCCTTCTATCTCTACCATTGCTACGAGCTACGGCTTGAGGCGATCCAAAATGGGAGTTTGGCGCAAATTCCGCTCCTTTTTTGCATTATTTGTTAAGAAAATATCATACACCCCACTTCCCCGCCAAACGTTTTACTTTTGCGCGCGTATGCCTTATAATCTTTACGATCACAGGAGAAACATATGCGAAAAACCAAAATTATCGCCACTTTGGGTCCGTCGAGTTCGGACAAAAACATCTTGACCGCTATGGTCAAGGCGGGCATGAACGTCGCCCGCATCAACATGTCGCATGCAACGCACGAAGAGCACGCCGCGCGCATCGCGTTGATCAAGGAGATACGTCGCGATCTGTCCGCGCCGGTCGCGTTGATGTTGGATACGCGCGGACCGGAGATCCGTCTCGGTACGTTTGAAAACGGCGGCGCCGATGTCAAGACGGGCGACGAGTTTGAGATCGTCAACGAAAAGATTGTCGGAGACGCACGCAGGGCGAGCGTGTCCTGCCGCGACTTTTACAAGATGCTGCGGCCGGGAGACTTTTTGCTCGTCAACGACGGGCTCATCCGTATGCAGGTCAAGGCGATAGAAAACAAGGTCGTCAAACTTCAAGTCGTCATCGGCGGCACGATCAGCAATCACAAGAGCATCAACGTGCCGGGCGCGGAACTCGATCTGCCCTATCTGAGCGACAAAGACAGAGAAGATCTGCTGTTCGGCATTGAGCAGGACGTCGATTTTGTCGCCGCGTCGTTCGTGTCCACAGCCAACGACATCCGCGTACTCAAAGACTTTCTCTTGACGCACGGCGGCGAAAACATCGAAGTCATAGCAAAGATAGAATCGCGTAAGGGTATCGAAAACATCGACGATATACTTGCGCTCGCCGACGGCATAATGGTCGCACGCGGGGACTTGGGCGTAGAGGTGCCGTTCATAGAGCTGCCGGCGATTCAAAAATCGCTGATAAAACACGCGCGCGCCGCCGGCAAACGCGTGATCACCGCGACCGAAATGTTGGAGAGCATGATCACCAAGCCCCGCCCCACCCGTGCGGAGACTTCCGACGTAGCCAACGCCGTCTATGACGGTACGGGCGCGATCATGCTGTCGGGCGAGACCGCGGCGGGACTTTATCCCGTCCAGGCGATCAAGGTGATGTCGGACATCGCCGAATACACCGAAAAATCGATACACTACCGCAAGCGGTTCAATATGTTCGGCGACTTTGACGTCAAGTCCGTCTCCGACGCCATGTCCGCGTCTGCGGTAAAGGCGTCGTACGACCTCGACTGTAACGCGATAGTCGTCGCAACGCGCAGCGGTCGCACCGCGAAATTGGTCAGCCGTTTCCGTCCTTCCTGCCCCATCATAGCGGTGACGACAACGGACAAGGCATATTATCAACTCGCGCTCAGCTGGGGCGTATATCCTCTGCACGGCGCGGAGCAGACGGACATAAGCAAGGTATTCGATCATGCCGCAAAGGTTGCGGGCTACTTCAATATGATCAAGACCGGGGACACCGTGGTCACGTTGGCGACCTCGACGGGCGAGAGCCGCGACTCGATGAACGTGCTGCGTATAGACCGCATCTGAAAACATCGTCATCACGTATGAAAAAGCCTCCCGAAAAAGGAGGCTTTTTCATACCCGTGTGCGTAAACTCACTTTTTGTTTTTGATCATATCGGTGTTTGTCGCAATGTCGCCCTTGCCGTATTTTGGGTTGGGAGCCTTGCCTCTGCGTCGTTCGAGTTCGGCGAATACGTCGTCCAAAGTCACCTCTTTGTCCGCCATCAGGACGAGCGCGTGATAGAGCAGATCGCACAGCTCGCCGACCATCTCTCCGCGCTTGTCGCAGCAAGCGGCGATCACCGTCTCGGTCGCCTCCTCGCCCACCTTTTTGCATATCTTCTCCGTACCCTTGTCCAACAGATAGTTTGTGTACGAGCCCTGCACGGGATGCGCTTTACGGTCGTCGATCGCCGCAGCCTCGGCAAAGATCACCTTGTAATCGGGCTTGTCGTCAAAAATTTTGAGGTTGCGGAAAAAGCAGCTGCGGTTGCCGGTATGGCACGCCGCGCCCGTCTGCTCCACTTGCAGCAATACGCAGTCCGCGTCGCAGTCATAGTCGACGCGCAACACCTTTTGAATATGCCCGCTTGTCTCGCCCTTGCGCCAAAGGCAATTGCGCGAACGGCTGAAATAGGTCGCATAGCCGCTTGTCAGCGTCGCCTGCACCGCCTCGGCGTTCCTATAAGCCTGCATGAGTACTTCGCCCGTGGCTGCGTCCTGCGCGATCGCGCATACTAGCCCCTTGTCGTCGAATTTGAAATCGTTGATGTCCATATCTCTCCTTTCGTCACCTGCGAACGGCGACGCCCTCGTTTGCCAAATAATCTTTGAGTTCGGAAATGCCCAATTCGCCGAAGTGGAACAGCGACGCCGCAAGCGCCGCGTCCGCCTTGCCGTCGGTCAAAACCGCCTTGAAATGCTCTTTGCTGCCCGCGCCGCCGCTTGCGATCACGGGCACTCCGACCGCCTCTGAGACCGTGCGCGTCAATTCGAGATCATAACCGTTCTTGGTGCCGTCGCAGTCCATGCTTGTCAACAATATTTCGCCCGCGCCCATCTTTACCGCCGTTTGCGCCCACTCGATCGCGTCCGCGCCCGTGTCTATGCGCCCGCCGTTTAAGAACACGTTGAACGACCCTCTGTCGTTGCGCTTTGCGTCTATCGCTACGACCACGCATTGCGAGCCGAATTTGAGCGCCGCCTCGGTGATGAGTTCCGGGCGGCGGAACGCCGCCGAATTGACGCTGATCTTGTCTGCGCCGAGTGACAGCAGCTTGCGGAAATGCTCGACCGAGCTTATCCCTCCTCCCACTGTCAGCGGTATGAACACCTGCTCCGCCGCGCGGGCAATGACGTCGTACATCGTGTTGCGCCCCTCATGAGTCGCTGTGATGTCGAGGAATACTATCTCGTCCGCGCGCATCGAGTTGTATGCCCTCGCCGCCTCAACGGGATCGCCTGCGTCGACGAGATCGACGAAATTGACGCCCTTGACCACCCGCCCGTCGCGGATGTCGAGACACGGGATAATCCTTTTTGCCAACATCAGACGCCCTCCCCGTACAGCGCAGTCGCCTTGCTCAGGTCTATCGCGCCTTCGTAGATCGCCCTGCCGAGGATCGCGCCGTAGACGCCGAGAGCGTCGAGCGCGGCGAGATCGTTCATCCCGCTCACGCCGCCGCTGGCAATGATGTTCATGCCGCTCTCTCTGCCCAGCCGCGCGGTCGCGTCCGCATTGACGCCCGTCAGCGCGCCGTCGCGGGAGATATCGGTATAGACGACGGTGTCGCAGCCGCGCTTTTTCATCGCAAGCGCTGCGTCGAGCGCGGTCATATCCGACTTTTGCACCCAGCCCTTGACGGCGACGAATCCGTCCTTGACGTCTATGCCGGCAACGATCTTGCGCCCGAAACGCGCGCACATCGCATCCGCGCCGTCCGGGTCGAGCGCGATCGCCGAGCCTACTATCACCCTCTCTGCGCCCGCGTCCAAAATATAATACGCCGCGCGCGCGACGTCCTTTATCCCGCCGCCGACCTGCACCGGAAGGGAGGTCTTGCGCACTATCTCCGCAATGACCGCGGCGTTGTCTCCGTCGCCGAACGCGCCGTTGAGATCGACGACGTGCAAAAACTTCGCGCCCGCCTCAGCCCATAGCGCCGCCCTGTCGACGGGATCGCCGTAGTCGGTGACCGCGTCGCGTCTGCCGTGAAGCAGCCGCACCGCGCGACCGTCCAAGATGTCCACCGCCGGAAAAAGTATCATGCGACACCTCCGAAATTTTTCAACAATTTAAGCCCCGCCTCGCCGCTCTTCTCGGGATGAAACTGCACGCCGTACACGTTGTCTCTATTGACGGACGAAACAAACTCGCAGCCGTATTCGCACACCGTCTCGACGCAGTCGGGAGCGACTCCCGCCGCATGGTAACTGTGTACGAAATAAAAGCTGAGGTCGTCCGCTCCGGCAAAGAGCGGCGTATCCTTGACGACGCGCACGGTATTCCAACCGATGTGCGGTACTTTTAGATCCCCGACGTCAAAACGCTCGACTTCGCCGGGAACGAGAGACAGACCTCTGTGTTCGCCGTCCTCGAAGCTGCGATCGAACAGCAATTGCATCCCAAGACATATCCCGAGCAGCGGCTTGCCCGACGCGGCTTGACGCTTCAACTCCTCGTCCAATCCATCGCGCCTAAGCGCCGCCGCCGCGTCAGAAAACGCACCTACGCCCGGCAGCACTATGTGGGACGCGTCTAAGAGCAGCGTTTTGTCCGAACCTATCCTCGCGTCAAGCCCCAAAAATTGGAACGCCTTCTGCACGCTGCGCAGATTGCCCATCCCGTAGTCGACGACCGCGATCATTCGAGTATGCCTTTGGACGAAGGGATCTCGTCCGAAACTATCTTGACGGCTGCGGATAGCGCCCTCGCAAACGCCTTGAATATCGCCTCCGCCTTGTGGTGGTTGTTGGAGCCGTAATGCAGATTGACGTGCAGCGTTATGCCGCCGTACGTCGCAACCGCGCGGAAGAACTCCTCGACCAATTCGAGGTCGAACTCTCCCACCTTGGCAGCGGAAAAGTCTGCGTTGAACACGAGATAGGGTCTGCCGCTGAAATCCACGCTGACCGTCGCGAGCGACTCGTCCATCGGGATGGTCACAGACGCGTAGCGCGCAATACCGCGCTTGTCGCCGACCGCCTTGGCGAGCGCCTTGCCGAGCGCGATGCCGATGTCCTCGACGGAGTGGTGTCCGTCCACGCGCGTGTCGCCTTCGCATCCGACCGCAAGCCCGAAACCCGAATGATAGCCTAACAGTTCGAGCATATGGTCGAAAAAGCCTATGCCGCTGTCCGCCTCGACGATGCCGCCGCCGAGATCCACCGTCAGCCTGATGCGCGTCTCCTTTGTGTCGCGGACTATCTCCGCCCGTCTTTCAAGTTGTTTCATTTCTCTCTCCTTATCCTTATCGAGTTGGCGTGCGCGTCAAACCCCTCGCTGTCGGCGAGAGCGGTGATATCGTCCGCCGCGGCGAGCAGATCTTCGCGCGAATACTCGATGTAACTTGTCTTTTTCATAAATGTGTCCACGCTCAGCACGGAACTGAATCTCGCGCTTCCGCTGGTTGGCAGCACGTGCGACGGACCGGCGAAGTAATCGCCGAGAGGCTCGGGCGACCAATCGCCGACGAACAGCGCGCCGGCGTTGCTCAGCTTAGAGGCGACTTCACGCGCGTTGCGCGTACACACTTCCAAATGCTCGGGCGCGACCCTGTCCGCGACTTCGACCGCCTCGTCGAGATCTTTACACACCACGATCGCGCCGTTGGTTTCAAGCGACTTTTTCACGATCGCTCGGCGGGGCAGCTTTTCCGTCTGTTCGTCGATGCACGCGGCGACTTTGCGTCCGAATTCCTCGCTGTCGGTAACCAATATCGCCGCCGCAGACTCGTCGTGTTCCGCCTGCGACAGCAGATCCGCCGCCACTCGGGCGGGATCGGCGCCGTCGTCAGCGATGACGAGCACCTCGCTCGGTCCCGCGATCATGTCGATCGCTACGTCGCCGAACACCTGTTTTTTTGCAAGAGTGACGAATACGTTGCCCGGTCCCGCGATCAGATCGACGCGCGGAACGCTCTCGGTACCGTAAGCCATCGCCGCGATCGCCTGCGCTCCGCCGACGCGGTAGATCTTTTTGACGCCGCACTCGCGGCACGCGACCGCGATCAGCGGATTGGCGAGATTTGGCGTGCAGACAATCAGCTCCTCGACTCCCGCCGCGACCGCCGGGATCGCTGTCATCAGCACGGTGGACGGATAGCTCGCCTTGCCTCCGGGGACATACAGCCCCACGCGTTTGAGCGCGCGGTATCTCCAACCGAGCGTACTCGAACGCCCGACTCTGTGGTCGTCGTCTGCAAACTTTGCGCGCTGGCGCGCGTGATAATCCAAGACGTTCTTCGCCGCACGGCGCAGACTTTCGACAAGCGCGGGATCGACCTCGGCGTACGCCGCGTCTATCTCCTCCCTGGTCACCTCGATGTTGTCTGCCGACAAACGCGCATTGTCGAATTTGAGCGCATACTCGAAAAGCGCCTCGTCACCTCTCTCTCTGACGTCGGAAACGATCGACGCGACGGCGGCGGCATTTCGGGGATCTCCGAGCTGCGTGCGGCGGAATACCCTGTCGCCGTTGTCTATGCCATATCTCAATATAGGTATCATATCACTCCGAAACCGCTTGTTTGATAGAGGCGACAAGCGGAATAAGCGCCTTTGATTTTGTTTTGAGGCTGACCTTGTTGACGATGAGCCGCGCCGAACAGTCGCATATCTCTTCCAGTACGACAAGCCCGTTTTCTTTGAGAGTCTTGCCGCTCTCGACGATATCGAGGATTATGTCGGACAATCCCACTATAGGTCCGAGTTCGATCGAACCGTGCAGCGGAATGATGTCCGCGTTCAGCCCGCGGCTCTCAAAATAGCTGCGCGCGAAGTTGCCGTATTTTGTCGCAACTTTCAGCCCGTTGCGCGCCTCTTTTACGTCAAAGCCGGGATAGCCGGCGAGCGCCAGCTTGCATGCGGCAAACCTAAGATCTACGAGCTCGTAGACGTCCGCGCCCGACTCGAGCAGCGTGTCCTTGCCCACGACGCCGACGTCGGCGACCCCCCTCTCGACATACACGGGTACGTCGCTGGGCTTGACAAAGATGAATTCGTACGCGCCGCTCGCGTCGGTCAGCACCAGCTTGCGGGTCGGTTCCAAGATGTTGGCGCAGTCGATCCCGCAGCGGCAAAGAATGTCGGCGGACTTTTCCGCAAGCCTGCCCTTTGCCAATGCGAATACAACCGTTTTGTCCATATTCTTTTTGAGCTTCATATCACTTATTCTCCCGCGATCCGAACATTGTGAACTTGACGCCGTACCCTTCAAGTTCCCGCTCCGAACACCGACCGACAAAGTCGACGCGGCGTCCCTTTGCAGTCGCAGCCGAGACATAGGCGAGCGCCGCTGCGATCCCTTCGGGAGCGCCGTCGCAGCCGACAACCTCGTCGGGGCGACTCTCTTTATCGTCCGAGGGCAGCAAGTCGACGAGCCTGTCCACGGCGACTGCGAATCCGACGGACGGCACGCTCCTGCCGAACGCGTCGCACAGCCTGTCGTATCTGCCACCGCTGAGTACGGACGAGCCGGCGCCCTCGCACAGCCCCTTGAACACGAGCCCGCTGTAATAGGACATCTCGCCCACCAAAGAAAGGTCGTAACTGATGCGATCGCCATATCCCGCCTTGACGAGAGCGCTGTTGAGCGCGTCCAACTCGTCGAGCGAAGCGTTCATCTCGTCGTTGAGGCACATCGAGCGCGCCTTTTTGAGGACGCTTCCGTCGCCGAACAGCATAGGAAGCCCGGTCAAGAGGCTCATGCTCTCGCTCGTCAACCCCTCGCGGGCGGCAAACAGACTTTCGCCGATCACATCCTTGCGCTCGACGAGCGCGGTCAGCTCGCGCCGCTTGTCGCCGTCGAGTCCGAGCTGTTTGAGAATGCCGCCGAAAAAGCCGACGTGTCCTATATCTATGATGAAGTCGTCCAGACCGCACGAAAGCAGCGACTCGATCGCCAACGCGACCGCCTCGGCGTCACACGCCGTACCGCTCGCGCCCATATATTCGACGCCCGCCTGGGTGAACTCGCGCAGTCCGCTGCGGCGGGTCAACCTGTAGGTGCTGCCCAAATAACACAGCTTGTATCTGCCCGGCGCGAACTTGGTCGCAACAACGCGCGATATCGGCATCGTCATGTCCGGTCTCAACACGAGCAGCGAGCCGTCGCAGTCGGACAGCTTGAACAAACGGTCAAGCTCGAATCGGTCGCCCTCTGAATAGAGTCTGCCGTATTCGAGCGCCGGAGTATCGATCTGGCGATAGCCGTACTGCCCGAACTTGAAGAGCAGCTTGTCCTCGATCGCGCGCTTTGCCGCGCACTCCGCCGGCAGCGTATCGCGTACGCCCGACGGCTGTTTGAATTTGTCTGTCATAACAACTTCCGAAAATTTGATGTTTCAATTATAAACCAAAAGCACGCCCCAAGTCTATCGATTGACGCGTACATATAAAAATTATAAAATGCGCGCAAAATAAGCGTTTACGGGCTGTTTTATGTGAATTATTATGAAAATCGGCTTATTTTAGAACTATTTTCAGTTCATACTTATATTGTTTAGCTTATCATAGAACTGTCTGACGCTGCGATGCGCGAGCAATTCTTCGCTTGGCGTCCCGCAAAGAACGTCCGCCAAACGCTTGCTCTCCTTCAAAAGCGAAATGTCTATCTTGAATGCCGAACCTCCGCTCTGTCTCCAACCGAGGAAATCTCCGTATCCTCGGATCTCGGCGTCCTTTTCGGCAAGACGCAAACCGTCGCGCTCGCTTTCCAATATACTTAGTCTCGAGACGTCGCCCGACGATGCGTGCAGAAAGCAATACGAACGCATACCTTTTCGCCTTCCAACGCGCCCGCGCAATTGATGCAGCGACGCAAGCCCGAATCTGTCGGCGTGCAATACGACCATTATGCTTGCGCCGGCACAATCCACGCCCACCTCGACCACTCCCGTCGCAACAAGCACCGATATCTCACCGCGCGCAAACCTCTCCATAGTCTCCGTCTTGCGCTTTTCCGCCATTGATCCGTAGACCAGTCCGACGGACAAGTCTTTGAACTCGCCTTTGGACAGTTCTTCATATACCGTCTTTGCCGACATCAGCTCCATACCCTCGCTGTCCTCCACGCGCGGGCACACCACATATATCTGTTCCCCTTCGGCGGCTTTTTGCCCTACAAACTTCCAAACCTCGGCAAGCTCCCCGTCCGAGACGATACTCGTATCCGCATATTCGTCCGCGCTCTTGCGGCTCTCTATCGCGCTGACCGCGATGTCTCCGTACTCGGCGAGAGCGAGGGTGCGCGGTATCGGCGTCGCGCTCATCACAACTACGTCCACGCCTTTCGATTTTTTCTCCAACGCGCTCTTTTGCCTTACGCCGAACTTATGCAGCTCGTCGACGATCACATATCCGAGGTCGGCAAACACGACGTCGTCGGACAACACCGCGTGCGTGCCTATCAATACATCCGTCTCTCCCGACGCGACGCCCGCGCGTATCTTACGCTTTTGAGCGGCGGTATCCGAACCTGTGATCAGCTCGCAGGTAACTCCGCTGCCCTCGAACAAGCGGCTCGCGGCAGCATAGTGCTGGCGCGCGAGTATTTCGGTCGGAGCCATCAGTACGCTCTGCATCCCGCAGCGTGCGACATATGCCGCCGTAAGCAGCGCGACCACGGTCTTGCCCGACCCGACGTCGCCGACGATCATTCTGTTCATACACACGTCGCCGCGCATATCCCGCACTATGTCCGCGATCGCCGCGCGCTGACTCGATGACAATTCAAACGGCAACGACGCAACCATATCGTCCATAATTTCAAACGGGCGATCGCAGCGGCTCTTACGCCTCGCTAACTCCCCTTCCCTGCTCAACCGATAGGCGACAAGACGCGCCGTCAGCCCCTCGAGCGCGATGCGTGCCAGCGCCGCGTCCGCCGCCTCCATCGACGCAGGACAATGCGCGTCGTAGTACGCCTTGCCGAGAGGCATGACTCCTTCGACGTCTACCAGCGGCTCGACCATCTGCTTCGCCGCGCACTCTGCGGCGAGCTTTCGCATCAGACTTTGGCCGACCGTCCCCTTGGTCGGATATATCGGTACGATACCTTTGAGCCTCTCTCCCTCCGCGCCCTCGAAACCCGGATTGATCAGTTCGCGCGCGCCCTTTTTGACTGACAGCTTACCCCACAGCGCGACGTCCTGCCCCTCAGAGAGATTGTTGCGCAGATACGGCGCGTTGAACCACACAGCCTTGATCACACCCGTCGGAGTGTCCACCGTTGCGGCAAAAAAGTTGAGACGCCCCGTGCGCACGATCTTGGTCAATTTGCGTACGCGCCCTTTGAGCAGCAGATATTCGCCCTCCTCGGCTGCGCGCAGATCTCCCTCGCGCGTCATATCCCAATATGCGGACGGCAAAAAGTCGAGCAAGTCGCGCCCGTCGCGTATCCCCAACGCGCGCAGCTTGTCCGCAGTCTTTTGCCCTACGCCTTTCAATTCTTCGAGTTGCATATCTCTCCATGCGACGAGCGGTCGTTTGCATTCGCCGCAAACATTTGTTTGTTTTTTCGCCGCAACGAAACGTCGCAAGCCGTTTTGCCGCGCCGACAGCCGATCGCATCGCCTTGCCGCCCGGCAGATTTGTCCGCGCGCCGCGTTGATCGCCTTTGCAACGACGATAGCACTTGTTTTGCGCTCTTTCGGGAATCGTCCGCGCTCGGTTTTCGCTGTCCCGCACACAGCCTTATTCTACCGTACGGCTCATCCGCATCCGCACTCATGCGTCGTCCTGTTTTGAAAAAGCCGCGCCGGATACAACGGCGCGGCGCAGTCTTACCTTGCCGATCTCACTCCACGGAGATCATATAGAAATAATGCGGCTGCCCGCCGTAGTAGCATACGACGTCGCAATCGGGATACTTGTCCTCGATCTCCGCTGTCATTGCCTCGGACTCCTCTTTCGTCACATTCGCGCCGTAATATAGCGTGATGACCTCGCTGTCCTTGCCGACCAGCTTGTCGACCAACCCGAGTACAGCCTTGTCAAGCGTCTTGGAGTGCGAAACAATTTTTTTTGCGTCTATCCCGATGAAGTCGCCTATCTTGATCGAAAAGCCGTCCAATTCCGTCTTGCGAACGGCGCAGGTGACCTCGCCGCAATTGATGCGGCCGAACGCCTCTTTCATCTGCTCGACGTTAGCTTCGGGACTGAGAGAGGGATCAAACACGACCGCCGAGCTTATACCTTCGGCGACCTCGGCAGTCGGAACGACGAAACAATGCTTGGACGTCAATTCCGCGACGCGCTCCGCCGCCATGATTATGTTCTTGTTGTTGGGCAGCACGATGACGTTGTCGGCGTTGACCTTTTCAACCGCATGCAGGATGTCGTCCACGCTGGGATTCATCGTCTGACCGCCTTCGACGATCTCGTCGACGGTCAACTCGCGGAACAGCGACGCAAAGCCTTCGCCCGCGCAGATCGCGACCATGCCGAGAGGCTTTTTGTTCGCCTCGCGCGTGCGAACGAGCGCACGATGCTGTTCGAGCATATTCTCGATCTTGATCTTGTCCAGCTCGCCGAGCTGCAATGCATAATAGAGCGCCTTATTTGGCGAATTGGTGTGGACGTGCACCTTGACCAAATTGACGTCGCCGATAACGATCACGCAATCGCCGATCTGCATCAGCTTGTCGCGCAATTTTTCGATATCTTCTTCGGTTATATGGTTTTTCAGGTTGATTATAAAATATTCCGTACAGTACGCATATTTGATGTTGTCAAGGTCATGCTCGTCGCTGCCGACCGTATCCAATTGCGTCAATACAGGCTGAACGGGTTGCGGTTCGCAAGAAACTTCCTCTATCTCTTTGCCTGCAAGCGCGAGATAAAAACCTTGGAAAACATACAAAAGCCCGCGCCCGCCCGCGTCCACGACGCCGGCTTTTTTGAGTACGGGCAACATCTCGGGCGTCTTTTGAAGAGTCTCTTCGCCCTTTGCCAAAAGCGCTTCAAAGAATGTGATAAACGAAGAATTTTTGGACGCGATCGACGGCGCATGCTCCGCCATAGAGCGTATGACGGTCAGCACGGTACCCTCTTTGGGCTTTGTGACCGCGCTGTACGCGACGTCACGGGCGCTTGAAAGCGCCTTGGCGAACGCCTTGGTCGTGATCTGGGGTTCATCTCCGAGATAGCGCGCCAAGCCCTTGATTATTTGCGACAAGATGACGCCGGAGTTACCGCGCGCGCCTTTGAGCGCGCCCCTCGCAAATTCAGTCAAAAGCTGCGAGCAGTCCCCCTCCGTCGCCTCTATCTCCTTGACCGCGGAGCCGAGCGTCAACGACATATTTGTGCCCGTATCTCCGTCCGGCACAGGGAAGACGTTGAGCGCGTCTACCTCCGCCTTGTGGGCAAGCAGATTTTTATATCCCCCGACAAACATCTCTTTGAGTTTGATGTTATCGATTGTTTTCATTGTTCTCTCCACTCAGAGTCTTACGCCGACGACGTTCACCGTGATGTCGCTGACCCTCATACCCGAGAAGGTCTCGACGATATATTTGACGGTGCTGCGAACGGAGTCGCAGATAGCGTCCACGTTGACGCCGTCGCTCAATACCACGTATAGTTCGAGGTATATCTTATTGTTTACGGTCTCTACGACAACGCCTTTGGCGGTCGGAGAGCCTTTGAAAAGCTGCATGATACTGTCGGTAAGCCTGCGCGAGACGAGATCTACGACGCCGTAGCATTCCTGCGCGGCGTAGTGCGCGGTCATTGCGATCGCGCTGTCCGTAATGGTGATCTTGCCGAATCTGTTCAACGTCTTTACAGCCATATTCGCTTACCGTTTGCGCAATTTGCGCCATTTTAGCCGCGATCCGCGCGGCATACTCTGCACGGCGTACGCCCGTGCGCGCCCCTATACGCTTAATATATTACACAATTCCGCGCAAATTTGCAAGCGTTTGCCGCAAAGTGGGCTGACGTCGAGCGCATTGCGACGAAAATCAGCCAAAACGCGTGCGCTTACCCCGTAAACGGCCGTATTCGTCCGCCCGCCGTCCCCTTCAAGCGTGACGAGCGCACTTTGGCGGCGTTATATCTCAGGTCTGCTCCGATGTCAAGCGGCGTCGCCGGCGTTTTCTAATATAAATATGTCTTGCGGCGAACCCTTTTTCACATTTGCAAAACACGATTGAATATTGACGATCACACCGCGCAGTCACAACGCCCTCCTGCCGTCTTGCCGCACTTTTCGATAGGGTTCGCACAAAAAATTGCGCCTTACGGCGCGCTTTCGTATTCGCAACAACATCCGTATTTCCAAACTCAACGCTCTCCGAAAATTTACTTTCGGAATTGCCCGGTCTATGGCAAATTTCACGCAAAAAAATATGGACGCCTTGCGGCGTCCGAACTTTGTCAAAACAATTACTCGACGTCAACGGCGCCGTTCTTGTTCATGGTCCTGAGACATCTGGTGCAGACATACGCCCTCTCGACCTTGCCGCTCTCGTTGACAAGCTCGACCTTCTGGACGTTGGCGCCCCAAGCCCTTCTGTATTTACGATTCGAGTGGCTGACCTTGTTGCCGCTCAAACGACCCTTTCCGCAGATACTGCAAACTTTCGACATAGAAGAATGACCTCCTTTTTGTTTCGTGCCTTGATATATTATCACGTTAAAAAAAATAATGCAAGTCAATTGACGCGGTTTTTGCAAAAAATAACGCATACCGCACAAGATCGCTCGGCAAGCTGTATGTAGGCGCGCTTTTCGGCGCCACAACCTGCCGGCAGAATTGCAAAAGACCGTCGAACGACAGTTTTTGACATGAATACGATACGTTTCCCGACGCGAGACTTTCACGCATAGCGAAAGAAACACATTGAAAACCCGCCGCAAACGTCAAACATCCGCCCACAAATTTTATGCCCGAGGCGGAGACCATGCGCAAATACAACTCTTTCGGTCGAATCACGCCGAGATCGGAAGCACTCCGGATATTTCGGCTTCACCGTCACATGACGCTTTATCCCGCGGATCGCAGCCGAAAATCAGATCGTCCCCAGCAATTTACAAATACCTCTCAACAACAACTTGATCGCCTTTGGCGGATCGACGCAATAGATCTTCATACTCTCACCTCCTCGGGCAGAATATGCAAGACGACTGCGAAACGTGTATCCTAGCAAAATTACAATAGTATTAATTATTATAAAGTATTTTCGATTATTAATTAAATATTAAGCGTAAAAATAAGGTCGTTTTTTATTTATAAATCAGATCGCGTAATGTATCTTTCTTAAATTTCAGGTTCAATTTACGATAACGACCGGATATTCCGTTATAATTGACAAGTATTAAATCGTGTCTGCATCACAAAATCACGATATTTCGTCCGCCATCTGCTTTCAATATCGCTTGCAACGCATTGACCGATAACCTCATCGGAACAAGGCAAAGTTTGCCGATGCGTCGCCCTCCCGCATACGCGCATAAGCGCCGACAACCGTTCCGTGCAAGCAGCGAAATTACTTTCGGGTTTTCGCACCGCATTCATTGCGGCATAACCGATCGCCGTTTCGCTTGACCGCAAGTAGTGCGTCTTGACTTTGACGTCATACGATTTTGCCATTGACGACGTTTGGCAAATTTTTCCGTCGACGACGCACAAATATTTTGCGCGACGTCCTTTGGTATGTTTTTCTTTTCGGCGCACAAAAATTTTTATCCTTAACAGCACATGAACCTTTTTTGCCGACGCAGACAATTTTTTTGCTTGACGACGCAAAAACAGCTTGTCGCTGACGGCGCATAATATATTTTGGGAGCTGTTTGTCTTTTACGACAGACTAATATTGGTGTAAAAGCGGTTTCGGACTGCCTGCCCGAAACCGCCGATTTTTTTGCGAAAGATCATTTGCCTGACGCCTTCAGTTTCTCGATAGTCTTTTTGGGGTCTTTCGACTTGAACACGCTGCTGCCGGCAACAAGTACGTCCGCGCCTGCGGCGACTATCTCCGCCGCATTCTCCTCGGTGACGCCGCCGTCCAGCTCGATCACGAGGCTGCGGTCTTTGCTCAGTTCTTTGAGCGCGGTCAGCTTGGGAAGCACGTCGCGGATGAACTTTTGACCTCCGAAACCGGGAAATACGCCCATCAGCATAACGACGTCGCACTCGTCGAGATATGGCTCCGCCGCCCGTACGGGGATATCCGGATTGAGCACGATCCCGCACTTTGCGCCGGCGTCTTTGATCTTTTTCAGCGCGGCGTGCGCGTCATTGCTCGCCTCGGGATGAAAAGTCACGATGTCGGCGCCCGCCTTGACGAAGCGCTCGACATACTTTTCCGGCTCTACGATCATCAGATGTACGTCGAGCGTCAGCGCAGTATTGCGCCTCAGCGCCTCGATCATCGGCATACCGAACGTGATGTTGGGAACGAATCTGCCGTCCATGACGTCGCAATGCACCCAATCGGCGCGCCAGCGTTGCAGCGATCTCACTGCGTCGCCCATCGCCGCGAAGTCTGCGGACAGTATGGACGGAGCGATCAAAATATTTTCAGCCATAGCGTTTCTCCCATCTTTTTGACATCTCCTCGTATAATTGAAGATATCTGTCGTATCTCTCCTTGGGCAGTTTGCCCTCGGCAACCGCTTCCTTGACGCCGCAGCACTCCTCGACGGTGTGCGTACAACCCCGAAAGCGGCAGACGTTGCGATATTCGTCGAAGTCGACATAGCACCCGGCAAGCGTCGCGGGATCGACCAGCGGGATCTCGTAGCGCGAGAATCCGCAGGTATCGGCGATCGACGTGCCGTCGCCAAGTTCGATGATCTCCACATGGCGGGTCGTATGTCTGCCTCGCGCGTTTCTGCCGAGCGCGCCGACCGCCATCCTCTCGCCGCCGCAAAGCGCGTTGATCAGCGACGATTTGCCGACCGCGGATTGACCTGCAAGACAGAAAAATCTGCCTCGTATCATCCCTTTGAGCGCGTCGACGCCTCTGCCTTCGGTCGCGCTGACCGCGATGACGTCGGCTACGCCGCCATACTCCGTCTTGACCTTGGCGACCAGGTCGCCGCTGCCGTCCAGATCGCACTTATTGACGCATACGATCGCGTCCAACTGCTGTTCCACACAGCCGACGATCATCTTATCCGCCAACAAAAAGTCCGGTTGAGGCGTCACCGCGAGCACGATGACTATGCCGTCAATGTTGCTTACATACGGTCGTACGAGCATACTCTCGCGCGGAGCGAGTTTTTCGATGACCGGACTGTCGCTATCGTCTACGAACACGACGTCGCCGACATAAAGCTCGCCTATTTCTTTGAGCTTGCCGCGCGCCGAGCAGACCATGACCCCGTCGTCCGTCTTGACGAAAAATCTGCCTCCGACCTCTTTGACCACGCGTCCTTCGATCACGGCTCGCCTCCCAGATATTTGCGGCGAAGCTGTCCGCATGCGCCGTCTATGTCCGCGCCCAGCGTGCGGCGCACGGTGTTGCTCACTCCCATCGCGGTCAGCGCATCCGAAAACGTCTTGACAGCCGTCTTGTCCGAACCGGCAAGACCGCGTTCTTTGACGGGGTTGAGCCGAATGAGGTTGACGTGGCACGGAAAGCCTTTGAGCTGCGCGGCGAGCTTTTTGGCGCACTCGATCGTATCGTTGAAGCCGTCGATAAGCGAATATTCAAAGATCACGCGGCGCGACGTCGCCTCGAAATATCTCTTTGCCGCCGCAACGACCTGTTTGACCGAATATCGCAGCGCAATAGGCATGATGCGTTTTCTCAGCTCGTCGTCGGGCGCGTGCAGCGACACGGTCAGTACGGGCGCATATTGCTCGCGCGACAGTCTGTCCATCGCCTCGCACAGCCCGCACGTCGACAGCGCGATATGCCTGCGCGACAGTCCGAGATCGACGCAGAGCCGCCTAATGAACTCGACAGTCTGATCGTAGTTGTCTAGCGGCTCGCCGCTGCCCATCAGCACGACGTGATTGACAGCGCCTTCCGCCGCCGCGGCGATGACCTCGGACAGCATCTCCGCAGCCGTCAGGTCACGGATCTTGCCGTCAAGCGTGGACGCGCAGAACTTGCAGCCCATCGCGCAGCCGACCTGAGTGGACACGCATACGGAGCTGCCGTACTCATATCTCATCAGCACGCCCTCGACGACGTTGCCGTCCTCGAGCGCGAACAAAAACTTGGTCGTACCGTCGACCGCCGAAGTCCTCTTCTGAACGACCGAGACCGCGAGCGAAGCCACTCCGTCCGCGACCAGCTTTTCGCGCATGGGTTTTGGCAGCGAGGACATCTTTTCGACCGGCACGCCTTTGAGCGCGTATTCTCGCAGCTGCTTTGCGCGAAACGCGGGCTGCCCGCATTCCTTCACGAGAGCGGCGAGCGCGGCGTCGTCTAATGCTATCAGCGCGCTCATAGACCGCCCCTCTTCAACACGGACACGAAAAATCCGTCTGTCCCGACCGCGTCGGGCAGATATTGCGTTTCGCTCTCGCAGACAAAGTCGCGGTGTTCTTTGAGAAAATGTTTGATTATATCGCCGTTCTCCTCTTTGAGCAGAGTGCAGGTAGAATAGACCACCTTCCCTCCCTCTTTGACGTAGCGCGCGCCGTTGGACAATATCTTGTATTGTACCTCGGCGAGCGACGCGACCGCCGCCGCGTCCTTGAACAGATATACGTCCGGTTTTTTGGCGGCGACGCCGAGATTTGAACACGGCACGTCGCACATAACGACGTCGAACGCGCCGACAAATTCCTTATTTGCGACGGTAGCGTCCATCAGTCTGACGTCGACCGATCTGCGCATACGCCGAGCGTAGCTTTCGATCAATTGCAGACGATGATGGTAGACGTCGCAAGCGGTGACCGAAACTCCGTCGGCAAGCGACGACATATAGACCGCCTTGCCGCCCGGCGCGGCACACATATCCAACACCCTGTCGCCGTCCGAGATCTGCGCCGCGCGGCAGCACATCATAGAACAGCGCGATTGATAGGTGAAATATCCGCCGTCGAAAAGCGCTTTGAGCTTTGTGGAATTGCGGACGAAGAGCGCGTCGCCGAGGTCGGGATCGAGCGTATACTCAACGCCAAGCTCGTCCAGCTTTTCACACATCTTCGCCACGGAAATGCGCGAGGTGTCGACGCGCATATGCTCGCGCTGTTCGGGCACGACGCTCAAAAACTCCGACGCCTTGTCAAAGCCGTACTGCTTGACATATTCTCTGACTATCCAAAGCGGCGTAGAAGCGGTGACCGAAAGACGCGCCGACGCGTCCTTGGGCAGCGGCGGACGCCTTTTGCAAAACGCTTTAAGTACGCCGTTAATAAAGCTGCACGACGAGCTTTTGCCCACCTCTTTTGCAAGTTCGACCGTGTTGTTGACCGCCGCATAATCGGGTACGGAATCCATGTAGAGAACGCAATACATCCCCATTTTGAGCAACACCGCCGCGCCGCCCCTGGGCTTGCGCGACGCCATCGCTCCGATATAATAGTTGAGTTCGGTATCCCTTCCCAGTACGCCGTAGACAAAGCGCGTGACAAAGTCCCTGTTGCGGACGGAGTCGATGCGGCGCGACAGCGCAAGGGACGCGTACGCGCCCTGTCTGTACACGTCCGACAATATCTCGTACACCGCCCTCAGATCGTTCATTCGTCCACCGCCATACCGCCGATGTCGGCGTGTCCGAGCGCAAACGCCGCGCCGCTCATCCTCTTTCCTCCCTCGGGCTGCACTTCTTCGAGTACCGCAAGCCCATCCGAAAAAGCAAGGTGGAGTCTGCCGAAAAACACCGCGAATTCGCCGGGAAAATAGCGCCGTCTCGTACACGGCTCGTCGTCGCGGAGAGCGCGCGCTTTATGCACTTTGAGCAGCTTTCCGCCTACACGGCAAAACGCCCCGGGCCACGGCGACGTGCCTCTTACGAAATCCACAAACTTTTCGACCGTCGTCTTTGGATCTATGCGCCCGTACGACTTGCGGAACATGGGGTAATAACTCGCTTTTGATTCGTCCTGCGGCGTATATGTCGCGCTGCCGTCCTCGATCGCGTCGAGCGTCTCTACGATCAGCTCGGCGCCGAGAGGCGCAAGCCTGTCAAACAGTTGACCGGCGGTCTCGTCGGGCAGGATCTCCACGCTTTTGCTCATGATCGTGTCGCCCGTATCAAGCCCGAGCGACGTCCTCATCGTAGTCACGCCGGTGACCTTTTCGCCGTTGATCACCGCCCACTGTATCGGCGACGAGCCGCGGTATGCGGGCAGCAGCGACGCATGAACGTTTATGACGCCGTGCGGAGTCAGCCCAAGCAGAGTCTCGTCCAAGATCTGACCATAGGCGCAGGTGACCATTACGTCCGCGCGGTATCCTCTCAGCGCGTCCGCGCCGCCGTCGCGTATCTTTTCGAATTGATGTACGGGCAGCCCCGCCGCTTGCGCCTCGGCTTTGACCGGGCACGCGGTGACCTTGCCTCTGTCGCGCGGTCTGTCGGGCTGAGTCACTACGGCGACTACCTCGTGCCGCGACGAGAGCAACGCCTTGAGCGACGGTACGGCAAAGTCGGGCGTACCGAGAAAGATAACTCTCACGCATTGCCCTCCTTTTCCGCCTTGTCGTAATACAAAACGCCGTCGAGATGATCGAACTCGTGACAACAAGCGCGCGCAGTCCATCCCTCAAATTCTTCCTTGTGCTTTTTACCCTTACGATCGAAATATTCGACCGTAACCTTCATCGGGCGGACGACGGTCGCGCTCTTTCCGGGTACGCTGAGACACCCTTCCGCGCCCCTCTGCGAACCGCTCGAAGCGACGATCGCGGGGTTGATAAACTCAAAGTATCCGTCCTCTGTTTCGATGACCGCGACGCGGCGCAGCAATCCGACCTGCGGCGCGGCAAGCCCGACGCCGTCGGCGGCGAGCATAGTCTCGCGCATATCGTCAAGCAATTTGCCCAATTTCGCGTCGAAAACTTCGACCGGTCTGCTGTGTCTGCGCAGCACCGGATCGGGATCTTTAACGATGTCTCTCAATGCCATAACATCCTCCTCAGGCCATGCTTTGCGGATCGAGTTGCGCAAAGACATTGACCCCTCTTGTCTTATATTGTTCGAGCAGTTCGTGGATGCGTCCGAACACGGCGTCCTCGCTCCGCTTTGTCACTCTCATCACAATTTGATAGCGGTAATGCCGCTCTATCCTCGCTACGGGAGCACGCATAGCCCTCAACACGAAAAAGTCGTCCCTGTGTTCCGCCTCAAAAGCGCGCAGCCCCATAAACACGCTCTTGGTGCAGGCGATCGCCTTGTCCTCGATCTCGCTCGAAAACAGCACGCGCACGATCGTGGAATAGGGCGGAAAGCCGGTGACCTTGCGGGTGTTGTTCTCCTTTGCGAAAAAGCCGGGATAGTCATAGTTTGCCGCAAAGCGGTAGACATAGTGCGACGGCGAAAACGTCTGCAGCAGCACCTTGCCCTTTTTGTCCGCTCTGCCCGCCCTGCCGGCGACCTGCGTGACCAATTGAAATGTACGCTCTGCGCTTCGGAAGTCGCTGTGATACAGCCCAATATCCGCGTCCAGAATCCCGACCAACGTCACGTCGGAGAAGTCGTGCCCCTTGGCGATCATCTGCGTGCCGACGAGTATCTGCGCCTCGCGCGCCTTAAACGCTCCGAGGATGTCGAGATAGGCGTCCTTGGTCGTCGTACTCTCCGCGTCCAGACGCAAAATTTTCACGCCCGGGTAGATCTTTTGCAGTTCCGACACCACGCGCTGCGTGCCGATCTTGCCCATCTTGATGTTGTCGCTGCCGCACTTGGGACAGCGCGAGATCATCTTGTACTTTGCTCCGCAATAGTGGCAGACGAGCGCGTTTTCGACCGAATGGTAACTGAGCGAGACGTCGCAGCTCTCGCACTTGGGCACATAGCCGCAGTTGCGGCACATCGCAAACGAACTGTGTCCGCGCCTGTTGAGGAACAGCATCACCTGTTCCCCTCGTGAGAGCGCCGCGCCCATTTCCTCCTGCAGTCTGCGCGAGAAGATATCCGCATTGCCGGCAAGCACCTCTTTGGACATATCGACAAGTTCGATCGGAGGCATCTGCCTGCCGCCTATGCGGCGATCCATCACGACGAGAGAATATTTGCCCTCCTGCGCCGCCTCAAAGCTGTCTATCGACGGGGTCGCGCTGCCCAACACAAGCTTGCCGCCGTCCTGCCCGACGCGGAACTCCGCGATGGTCGCGGTGTCATAACGCGGGTTGGACTCGCTGACATAGCTGCCGTCATGTTCCTCGTCGAGGATGATGAGCCCCACGTTCGAAAGCGGCGCGAACACTGCGCTGCGCGCGCCGATCGCTATGTCCGCTTCGCCCGTCAAAAGGCGTTTCCACTCGTCGTATCTCTCGCCTCCGCTCAGCCCGCTGTGCAGCAGCGCGACGCGGTCGCCGAAACGCGCGCGGAAATTGCGCAGCGTCTGCGGAGTGAGCGAGATCTCGGGCACGAGCATAATCGCCGTCTTGCCATCGGCGAGCGTGCGTTCGATCGCCTCCATATACACTTCGGTCTTGCCGCTGCCGGTGACGCCGTACAGCAGCGAGACCGTCTTGTCCGTCTTGAAGATCGCGTCAACGGCTCGCCTTTGATCGTCGGTCGGAACGACGCGGCGCGACGCGTCGCCTATGCCTGCGTACGGCTTGCGGTAGACGGGCTTGTCCGTCTTGACCGCTATCCCCGCGCCGACGAGCGCGTTGACCGTCGCGGCTCCGTATTCGCCCGCGATCACGCTGAGATATTCTCCTCCGCCTTTGAGACGTTCGGCAAGTTCGCGCTGTCTCTTTGCGCGCGCGGATATGCCCGCGATCCTGTCCTCCCCGCCGTCGGCAAGCGTGAGGTAGAGCCGCGTCAGCTCTTTGACCTTGCCTCCTCGCATCTGCGCGGGAACGAACAGCCTGAGACAGTCGACGTATCTCAAATAAAATTTGCGCCGCATGAATTCCGCCAGCGCAAGCATTTGAGGCTTTATGCAAGTGAAGTCGTCAAGACGCGCCTTGACGGGTCTTAGCCGCGCCGCGTCGACGTCGCTGCCGTCCGATAAGGCGATACAAAAGCCCTCGGTATCCCTCGCGCCGAACGGCACGAGTACGCGGTCGCCCGCTCCGACGTCCATACCCTCGGGTACGATGTAATCGAAAATTCTGTCGACATCGGAATTGCGGATATCGACGATGACCCTCGCTATCATAGCGAGACGATCTCGTCCAAAATGATGTCGGCAAGCTCGCGCTTGGACATCAATTCACACTCGCGCACCTTGCCCGACGAAGTCATTATCGTCGCTATATTGGTGTCCTTGTCAAATCCTGCGCCAGGCAAAGAGACGTCGTTGGCGACGACTATGTCTGCGTTTTTCGCTTTCAATTTTGCGAGTGCGCGCGCGGCAAGCTCTCTGCGTTCGGCGCAAAAGACGACCAGTTTGCGCTGTCCCTTGACCTGCCCGACCGCCGCGGCGATGTCGGGATTTTTGACAAGTTTGAGGGTCAGCGAAGGCGACTTCGCCTTGTCGTCGAGCGGCTGCTCGGGACGATAATCGGCGGGCGCCGCCGCCTTGATGACGACGTCGCACTCGCTGTATTCGCGCATCACCGCGTCATACATCTCCCGCGTCGATACGACGTTGACGACCTTGTCGACGACGTCGGGTACGGGCACGGTCACGCAGCCCGCGACGAGAGTGACCTCGCCGCCTCTGTCCTTGACCGCCCTAGCAAGTTCCATGCCCATTTTGCCGCTTGAATAGTTGGACAAAAAGCGTATGCCGTCAATATTCTCGCGCGTCGCGCCTGCGGTGATCAGCACACGCTTGCCCGCAAAGTCTCTGAGCGGCATCAACATATCGATCACTCTCTGCACGATCGCGGACGGCGCGGCGAGCCTGCCCTTGCCCGTATCTCCGCACGCGAGGAATCCCTCGTCCGCGTCGACAAAGGAAAAACCGCGTTTTTTGAGCAGCGCGATGTTGTCCTGCACGGCGGGATTTTCGTACATATTGACGTTCATCGCGGGACAGACGAGTATGGGCGACTTGGTCGCCAAAAGCGTCGTCGTCAGCATATCGTCGGCGATGCCGCAAGCCAGCTTGTCTATCACGTTGGCGGTCGCGGGCACGACGACGGCGATATCGGCGCGCTTTGCAAGCGAAATATGCTCGACCTCCCACAGCGTATCGCGTCGGAATGTACTGACCGCAACGGGGTTGGCGGACAGCGTCTCAAATGTCAGCGGCGAGACGAACTCTGTCGCGTTTTGTGTCATGACGACGCGGACGTCCGCCCCCGCCTTGCGCAGCGAGGAGACGACTTCGCACGCCTTGTAGCATGCGATCCCGCCCGTCACGGCGATCAAAACACAGCGGCGTTCGAGCATATTATTGGTTGTCCCTCTTGATTATGACCTTGCCTTCGTACACTTCTTTCGCCGCAAGGCTGATCGACTTCATGCCGGTCTCGGCATAGAGTTCGGGGTATTGCGCGTCGAGCTGGCGCGCCCTCTTGGCGATGCCGCACACGAGCGCATACCTGCACTCCGCCTTCTTGATGAGCTTATCGATGGGGGGATCGATCATCATGGTTAGTGTTACCTCCGTATATCAAATTTTCCAAAAACGATCTGTTTCTTCTGCGCGCCGTTCTGCACTTTTCGGCGCGGATGACGGACGCTATCTCTTCGGCGCCGACGAGAGCGTCGTTGTTGACGACGACATAGTCGTACTCCGCGGCGTTTTTCAGCTCCTCGACCGCTGCGTCGAGACGCACTTTGAGCTGTTCTTCGGTCTCGGTACTTCTGCCGCGCAAACGGCTCTCGAGCGTAGCCTTGTCGGGCGGACAAAGAAAGACCGTGACCGTCTCGGGCATTTTCTTCTTGACGACCAAAGCGCCTTTGACGTCTATCTCGAGAAGCACGTCGAAGCCCTTGTCGAGCAGTTCTTCGACAAACTTCCTCGGCGTGCCATAGTAGTTGTCATAGACGCGCTGATGTTCGAGAAACTCGTCGTGATGCAGCATATCGATAAATTGGTCGGTCGTGCGGAAGAAGTACTCTCTGCCGTCAACCTCGCCCTCGCGCGGAGCGCGCGTCGTCACCGACACGGAATAGCGCATATTGGGACACTTCTCGAAAACATACCTCATCACCGTGCCCTTGCCCGCCCCGGACGGCCCCGAGACGACGATCAGCAGTCCTCTGTCTTTCATAACCTTCATTCCAAATTCTGAATTTGCTCGCGCAGTTTTTCGATCGTGCATTTGAGCGAGACGACGCATTCGGCTACGCGGATATCGTTGCACTTGCTGCCGATCGTGTTGCTCTCGCGGTTCATCTCCTGCACGACGAAGTCGAGCTGTTTGCCGACCGCGCCGCCCTTTTCGAGTATAGCGCGGAAGTGCGGTATGTGGCTGTTGAGCCGCGTCAGCTCCTCGTCGATTGCGACCTTGTCGGCGAAAAACGCCATCTCGTTGAGGAACTTGCCCTCATCGATCGAGACGTCTTTGAGATATTCGCTCACCCGCTCGCGCACCTTGTCTGCGTGCTGTCTGAGCGTATCGGGCGCAAGTTCGGCGACCTTGTCGACGACGATCTTCATCTCGTCCAGCTTGCTCGACATATCGCGCGCAAGGTTCGCGCCCTCGGTCGAGCGCATCTTGTCGAGCGCGGCGATAGCGTCGCCGAGCGCGGCGTCGAGAGCCTTTGCCAATTCGTCCTCATCCGCCTCGGCGGGCGTGAACGAGACGATGTTGCCGGTCTTGATCAGGTCGGAAACGGTGAGTTCTCCATCTGCGCCCAACCTGCCGCGCATCTCGCGCGCTGCGGCGAGATACTGCCTCGCAAGTTCATAATCGACCGCTAACACGCCTTTGTCGGCGCGCTTGTCCTCGACGTTGACATAGACCTCGACGTGACCTCTGCCGACTCGCTCTTTGAGCATACGGCGGGCGGCGTCCTCGGCAAAGTTGAGCTGCTTTGGCATTTTGATCGACAAGTCGAGAAACCTGTGGTTGACCGATTTGAGTTCTACGACCAGCTTGAGATTGTCGCTCTCGTAAACGCCTTTGCCGTAGCCCGTCATGCTTTTGACAGTCATAGCGACCTCCTTGCGAGATTATATAATAGCACAACGCGCGCATTTTTACAAGAAAAAGCGCGCGACTTTTTCGCGCGCATAAAATTATTTGCCGCATTTTGAAGTCTCATTCTGCGAGCATTGCGACGAACTTCGCCTCGTCGACGATCTCTATGCCCAATTTTTTCGCCTTTTCCAGCTTGCTTCCCGCCGCCTCTCCGGCGATGACGAGGTTGACCTTTGCGGACACTCCGTCCGCGACCTCGCCGCCCCGCTCTTCGATCAGCTTCTTCGCCTCCGATCGGGTATAGCCGGCAAGCGATCCTGTCAGCACCACCTTTTTGCCGCTAAACGCGCCTTCCGCCTTTTTCTGTTGCTCAAAGACGACGCCTGCGGCGATCAGCCTGTCCGTCTCCGCTCTGCGGCGCGGGTCGCGCCAAAACCCGATCACGTTGTCCGCCATGACCTCTCCGAAGTCGTCGAGCGCGATCAACGCGTTTTTATCCGCCGCCTCGACCGCTTCGAGCGTGCCGAAAGCGTCTGCAAGCTGCGCCGCCGCCTTTTTGCCAATGCCGGGAATGCCGATCGCAAACAAAAAGCGCTTGAGTTCGGTGTGCTTGGACGCGGCGATCGCGGCGAGGATATTGCCCGTCTTTTTGTCCTTGAATCCCTCAAGATCGCAAAGATCGTCGGCAGAAAGCGAATACAGGTCGGCAAAATCGCGTATCTTACCCTCCGAATAGAGCAGCTCGAGCGTCTTGTCCGAAAGCCCCTCTATATCCATAGCGTCGCGGCAGACAAAGTGCGAAAACCGCGACACGAGCGCCGGCTCGCACGATTCGCTGTCCGTACAGTAGGCGAACGCACCTCTCATCTCCACCGGACTGCCGCACGCGGGACACGCGCTCGGCACCTCGATGTCGACGGCGTCGTCGGGCTGTTCGGCAACGCCGGTGATCTCTGGGATGACGTCGTTGGAGCGGCGCACAAAGACGCGGCTGCCTATCTTGATGTCCTTGCGGCGTATTTCGGAGATGTTGTTGAGCGTAGCGCGGCTGACAGTTACTCCGCCGATGTCGACGGGGTCGAGGACCGCGAGCGGATTGAGTTTGCCCGTGCGCGACACCTGCCATATCACGTCCTTTACGACGGTGGTCATCTCCTCGGCGGCAAACTTATAAGCCATAGCCCAGCGAGGAAATTTTTCGGTGTAGCCCAGCTCCTCGCGCATCGCAAAGTCGTCCGCCTTGACGACCGCTCCGTCTATCAGAAAGTCGAGAGACGGACGCACGCTCTCTATCTTGTCCAACGCGTCGAACACCGTCTTTTCGTCGTCGGCAAGCACATACATATCGCTCGTCTTGAATTTTTGTTCTTTGAGAAAAGACATCATCTCGCTGCCGCTCGTAAAGCGCTTGCCCTCGATGTAATTTACGTTGTAGCAGACGACCTCGAGTTTGCGGCGCGCGGTCTCGGCGGGATCGAGATTACGTATCGCGCCCGCAGCGGCGTTGCGCGCGTTTTTGAGAGGGACGACGCCGGGATCGGAGTTGTACTCCGTAAGCGCGGACAGCCTCATTATCCCTTCGCCCTGCACTTCGAGTACGCCCTCGTACGGTATGGACAGCGGCACGCTTCGTATCGTCTTGACCTGCTCGGTGACGACCTCGCCCGTCACGCCGTCGCCGCGCGTAGCCGCCTGAACCAGCTTGCCGCCGCGATAGGTCAGATTGATAGTCAAGCCGTCGAACTTGTATTCCACGCTGACTCGCGGCATCCGCCCCGCTGCGCGCAGCTTGTCCATCCAAGCGCGCAGTTCTTCACGAGTCTTGCACTTGTCGAGGCTGTACAGCCTGCCGAGGTGGCGGACCTGCGCGAATTTTGTCAGCGGTTTGCCTCCCACGCGCCTTGTCGGCGAATCGTCAAGCACGACGCCCGTACTCTTTTCGAGAGCGAGCAGCCTGTCGTAAAGCGCGTCGTACTCCGCGTCCGATACCGCCGGATCGTCCAGCACATAGTAGCGGTATGCAAGGTAGTTGAGCCTGTCTTTGAGTGCAATCATCTCATCCATAATTTACTCCGTTTATCGACACGGGCGTCGAATTTGTCACACCGGTTCGATCGGCGCGAGGCGCATATTGAACATCTTTACGCCGAGATCTTTGAACTTGATCTTGGCATTTTCGCCGGTGATATCGACGATCTCTCCGACGCCGAAGCGACTGTGTCTGACCGTCATACCTGTCTTGAATATGCTCAGATCTCTGCCTGTCGCCGGCGACTTCCTTGCATATGCGGGAGGCTCGCGCCTCTCCCCTCTTCGGGGCAGATCGCGTATGTCCATGCCTATCCTGCCCATCGCCGCCTTGACCGAATGTACGGGCGAACCTACCCTCTCGGGAACGGGCTCGGGCTTTTTGATGAAACCTCCCTCTACAAGGAATCGGCTTGCGAGCGAATTTTCGCGCCTGCCGAAACGGAAGCGCGACTGGGCGCAGGTCAAATAGAGCCGCTTGCGCGCCCGCGTGACCGCGACATACATTATGCGGCGCTCCTCTTCGAGATTTTTGGCGGTGGTGTCTTGGCGTATCGTCGGAAAAACGCCCTCCTCAAGCCCCACGATAAATACGACGTCGAACTCCAATCCCTTTACTCCGTGAACGGTCGCAAGCGTCAGCTTGTCGTCGTCGGAGATGTCGTCCGTGTCCGAGATCAGCGTCACCGACTGCAAATACTCTTCAAGCCCGGCGTCGGGGTTATCCTTTGCAAACTCCTTTACGGACTGCACGAGATTGGCGATGTTTTCCAGCCTTGCGCCGTCCTCCTCATCGTCGCTGTCGTAGTAGCCGTCAAAGCCGACCGCCTCGTCGACAAAGTCGGCGTATTCGCCTATCGGCATGCCGCGGTTGTCCCAAAGGTCGCGCATGAGATCGGCAAACGGCGCGAGTTTGGCGTTGAGCGCGCCGCTCATCCCCAACGAGCCGAGATTAAGCACTCCCTCGAGCATTGTCATCCCTCGCGCCGAACAAGCGAGTTCCAGCTTGGCTACCGTCGCCTCGCCTATCTTTCGATTGGGGACGTTGATGATGCGTTTGAGACTTTCGGAATCGCGGGGATTTGCAACGCATTTGAGATAGGCAAGGAAGTCCTTGACCTCCGCCCTGTCGTAAAACTTCATCCCGCCGATCAATCGGAAAGGCAGGTTGTACAACGTCAATTTGTCCTCAAAGTTTTTGGTGATCGAACTTACGCGCACGAGGATGGCGATGTCTTTGAGGCGGTACCCTGCGTTGCGTAGATTGAGTATCTCGCCGATCACATAGTCCGCCTCCTGTCTGTCGTCGTAAAGGCTGCGGAATACGACCGCGTTGCCCTTGTCGCCCTCCGTCCAAAGCGTCTTTCCCAAGCGCTCGGAGTTGTTGGCGATGACCTTGTTGGCAAGATCGAGGATATTGCGCGTAGAGCGATAGTTGCGCTCCAATTTGTAAAGTTTGCAGCCGGGATTAAGTTTTTTGAAGTCGGCGATATTGCCCACCTCCGCGCCGCGCCAGCCGTAAATACTCTGATCGTCGTCGCCTACGACAAAGACGTTGCCGTGTTTGCTTGCGAGCATCCGCACAAGCAGAAATTGTATCTTGTTGGTGTCCTGAAATTCGTCGACGTGGATGTATTCGAACCTGTCCGCATATTTTGCCAGGACTTCGGGATGAGACTTGAACAACATCAGAGTCTTGAGCAAAAGATCGTCGAAGTCGAGCGCGTTGTTTTCGCGCAGCACGCTCTCGTAGCGACGATAGATGTGCGCGATCGCCTCGGCGTGCGACGCGCCCTTTATGCGCGCCTCGTATTCGTCGGGCGAATAGGCGTGGTTTTTTGCAAACGAAATGTGGTAGCGCGCCAACTTTTTCAGTTCGCCGTCGTCGAGAGCAAGTTCCTTGATGATACGCGACACGATGCGGTCGCTCTCGGCGTCGGTGTAGATGGAAAAATTGCGCGTATATACGCCGTCGACCTCGATCTCGCTGCGCAAAATGCGCGCGCACATCGAGTGGAATGTAGAGATCCACACCCCGTACGCGCCGGTCACGTTCTGCACGCGCTCTTTCATCTCGTTCGCCGCCTTGTTGGTGAACGTAATCGCCAAAATGTTGCGCGGATCGATGTGTTTTTCGCCGATGAGATAGGCGATGCGATAGGTCAGCACGCGCGTCTTGCCGCTGCCCGCTCCCGCCAGTACCAGCACCGCCCCTTCGGTGTCCAATACCGGTTTGAGCTGTTCCTCGTTGAGAAGTTCGGAATAATTCATATCCCTATTTTATCATACGCGCGCGGCAAATTCAATCTTTTGCCGCCCCATTCTCAACCCGCCGGACGCCTTATCCCGACAAAATTCTCATTGCTTCTCCGCTCGTTCGGACAGCTTACGCCTCCGCGGCGGCGCGTTTGCGCGTCAACTCCTCGCGCACGCGGCGATACTCCGCCGCTACTCTCAGCACCATCCTCTCGCGCCCCACTTCGTCCGTCATCGCAAAAGCGTCCTTGTCGAGCAATTGCGCGATGACATCGGTGACCGTGCCGTCGCGCTCGACGATCGCCACGATCTTGTCGTGCAGCACCTTGTCCTCGAGAGTCCTCCGCCTGATCCTCTCGGCGTCTTTGCCGTAATAGCCGCCTATCATCCGCTGCTTTGCCCTGCGCGCCAGCTCGCGCACGTTTTGCCTGTCCGTCATACCGTCCCCTCCCTAAAAATGATTTCGGCAATATCTTAGCACGCGTCGCACGCTTTTTCAACCACTCGTAACAAGTTGAGAAAAAGTAGACAAAAACCTATACATATCAAAAATTTTCGACACTTTGAGCGAAAACATTTTGGCGAAAATTGCACTTGACGACCTCATGTCTTGACGATCGGTCCTATGCCTCAAAATCGTTATGGTATCAAAACAAACCGGAAAATATTGTCGGTACGCTTTGTCAAGACATATTTTCACTTTTTATCGGCGCAAGACGTAGTTCTCCGCGTGCACATACCTGCCTGTAACGGGTAATGACGTCTGCCGAAGCAACGAAAACTTACTCTTTTGGCGCAAGGGGAGTTTGATACAATGCGCCTATGAGCAAACAAGGCGCTTGCGAATGCAAACGCCTTGTGAAATGAATCGAAGCTACGCGGCAAAGCTTCCCTGTCAGCCGTAAACGTAAGCCGCTTTACTTCGGCAGACATTGCCGAAAGCCGAAAACACGAATCACGTTATCTTCGGCAGACGGCATTTTCGAATTTTATACGATGTAGCGGCTGATCTTTGCCGGAGCAGAACCGAGTTCGGCTTTCTTCGCCTCATAGCCGGGTCTGCCGAGCAGCGCATAGGTCGCGTTTTTGCCCTCTTCGACGCCGGGCTGATTGAAGGTGTCGATGCCGAGCAGCGCGCCCGCATATGCGGTCTGCAGCTCGAAATACATAATCAGCTCTCCCAAAGTGAACGCGTTGAGTTCGGGCAAAACGATCGTATGATTGGGCTTGCCGGCTTTGGTCACGGCAAATTCCGTAGCCTTACGCTCCGCCCGGATGAGTTCGCCCATCGTGTGTCCGCACAGGAAATTGACGTTGGGAAACTCCTCGCACCCTTCGGGGATAGCGACCTCTTTGCGGTAGTTTTCTACGGCGATGAACGTGATCACCTTGTCGTTGGGACCTTCGGTATAAAGCTGGATCTGGCTGTGCTGATCGGTGACGCCGAGCGCCTTGACGGGAGTCTGCCCTTTATTGCACGCAGTGCCGTCGAGGTTCTTATTTTTGCCGAGTGACTCCGCCCACAATTGGCAATACCAATCCGCCATCTCTTTGAGTCCGTCCGCATAGGGCATCATTACGCTGATGTTTTTGCCTTTCTTCATCGCAAGGTATTGCAGCACCGCCGCCATCAAAGGCGCGTTGCGGCGGGGATTGGGATCACGGTAGATCTCGTCGGCATACGCCGCGCCCCACAGCAAGCCCTTGATGTCGATGCCGATCGCCGCAGCGGGCAGCAAGCCGACGGGGCTGAGTTCGGAAAATCTGCCGCCCACGCCGTCGGGGATATAGAAAGTCTTGTAGCCCTCCTTTTGCGCGATCTTGATCAAATTGCCGCTGTCCTTGGACGTCGTAGCGATGATGTGCTTTGCGACGTTCTCTTTACCGAGCTTTTTCTCGAGCATATCGCGGATGATCAAATATTGGGTCATCGTCTCGGACGTGCTGCCGCTCTTGGTGATGATGTTGAACACCGTCTTTTCGGGGACGATGACGTCGAGCAGCGCCGCCATCCTCTCGGGGTCGACGTTGTCCTCGACATAAAATTTGGGCAGTCCCGCGCGCTTACGCTTGGGCAGTTCGTTGTAATGCATATGCTTGAGCGCCTTGAACGCCGCGGTGGGACCGAGCGCGCTGCCGCCTATGCCGAGTACGACAAAGTACTCGAAGTTCTTGCGAATGAAGTAGGCGGTATCGAGGATGTCCTTGACGACGTCATCCTGGTTGTACGGCAGCTCCGTCCATCCCATCATACCCTTGCCTCTGCCTGCCTGAACGCTCTCGTATGCGCGCTCCACCTCGTCGCCGATCGCAAGCATTTGCTTTTCGGTGAACCCTTCGGGGCCGACCCATTTGGTCATCATGTTGTTGAAGTCAACGCACATCTTGAGTTTCTTCTTGTTGTAACGCATATATATCTCCTTTTTCGGACCGAAGTCCTCAATTTTCTTTATCCGTGTTTATCTTCTGCACAAAGCCTCGGCTTTGACCGCACACTCTTTCAGGTATTCAAACGCCCTTTTCAGCCTGTCCTCGGTGTCGTAATTGCCCGTATAGACTTCCATCAGCGCGGGACCGGAATAACCTCCGTCGAGAAGCCGAGCAAACAATGTGACGAAGTCGAACGAACCCTCTCCCGGCAACCTGAGTCTGCCGTCGTCGTCAAAGTCGCAAAGATGAACGGTGCGCAGCCTGTCACCTATCGCGTCAAGGAACGGCTCGTAGCCTAACCCCGTCTGCATCGTCTGTTTGATGTCAAGCGTCGCGCGCAGCCCGTGGACGAGTTCTTTGAGTCGGGCGAAGTATTCGGGCGTGTTGAAGTACGCCCAATGCACCGTCTCGTAACACACCTCGACGCCGTGCCTTGCCGCCTGCGCGCACAGCGCGTTGAGGCGCTCGGCAAAAAACGGATAGTCGGCGGTGTACTTTGTCTTTTTGAGACACATCGCCCCGTGGAACGTATAGCGACGCGCGCCGATGATCTCAGCCGCCGTCAACACTTCCTCGCCGACCTCGACGGCGTCGGCGTACGCCCTGTCGTTGCGGCTGAAAAACTCGGGCTCAAATTGCGTGGTCAAAGCGTGTACGGAATGCGCCTCAACGCCGCATCTGTTCAGTTCGAGCCTGACGGTCTCGGCAAACTCGCGCTTATACTCGCATCTCGACGCAAAGAACACTTCGCAAAGATCCGCGCCGAGCGCGGCGATGTGTTCTATGCTCTGTTCCGTAAACAGTTTCGGAAAGTACGAAGCTGTCGATATCCCGATCTTCATATCGCCCATTATAACATTTTGTGCGACGCAATGCAAAGATTTTGAGCTATGAAAATGCCTTTTTTTCAAAATTTTCCAAAGATTAAGCCGGCACATACAAAATATTAGGCGCACGCATCGCCCGCGGCGCGCATTATAGATATTTGCCATAAAACGCATACGTACGCGAACGGGAGCGCGCGAAAAGCCGAAGCCGCATTCTTTGCGTCATCTTCGCATCTTCCGCCTTTTGCCGACCGCCCGCGCAACGGCAGTAAAACGAGACGCGCAGACGTCTAATACACATATATGCCCAAAGCGTGGATATGTAAAGAAAATTTTACCTTTCGGCGTGTTTTTTGAGGCAAAAACCTCTTTAATCATTTGTTAGTCTTTGCCGATTTATGGTATATTATTCGTAAAGAACATCCGGCGGTCCGCCGCATTGAAAGGAGAAGTTATGGCAAAATTTACCAAATGGCTGCTCGACCACAAGGTCGCCGTCGTCTGCGTCGTCGTATTGTTGATGGCTCTGTCCGTCGTCGGCACCATTATGACCGATAAAGAGAGCGACGTACTTTCCTACCTCGATCCCGAGTCCGACACGTCGATCGGCAAACAGATGCTCAGCAGTCAATACGGCATCGTCGGCGACACCACGATCGGTATCTCCTACCTGCCGCGCGAAGACATACAGCGCATCGTCACCTTTGTCGACGGCACCTATGCGGATGGCGCTTACGACAATTGGATTGAAGCGACCGACGGTCCCGTCCCCTCTCAAAACAAAGCCTTTGACGTAGAGGTGGACGGCAAGGCTTTGCTTGCCCGAAATGTAGTATGGATCGGGTCGTTCGACGATCTCGGCGAGTTGCAGAGCATCATGTCTAATCCCACGATCAGCAATTCGATAGGTAGCCTTACAGGTGTTAATAAATATGATCTTCAGAACAGTCTCATCGCTCTCGATGAAAAATTAAATGACAAGTTTGTCAAGGAGACGACGATAGGGGAAGATACATACCAAACGCACATACTCAATATCTACTTCACGCAAAGCGGCTCAGACGACCATGTGATCGAAGCGCTGGACGCCTTGGAGGAGGAGATCCGACGCATACTTCAACAGCGCATCGACGACGGCACGATCACCGCGATCGACGATCCCGCGCAGGGCTACTTCTTCTCCGGTATGGCTCAAAACGCGCGCATCCTCGTCGACAGCTCGCTCAACGACATGCCCAAGTTTGTCATCGCTGCGGTCGTCGTCGTGTTCATAATCTTGCTGCTGT
>CALWKU010000022.1 GCA_944381345.1 uncultured Christensenellaceae bacterium | reverse complement strand
AACTTAAAGTACTCAATCGCATGTTGCAGAAATATTGCGGCGGAATGGCTGCTGTTCTCCTTAAACGCTTCCAGATAGCGTTGTCTCGAGAACTCGTCTATTGCCGTGAACTGGAAGAATCTTCTCTCTTCTGTCATTCCCACCGTGCATTTGAGCGGAACATATTTGCAGTCTATTTGCACACGTTCCCCGGGGTAGCTCATTCGCTCATATGGCTTTGGCGTGTATTTAGGCTTCTTCTTAGCCGCTTTATTGAAATATCCCAAGCGGCGCATAACTCGGTACAGCGAAGCTACGCTGCGCGTATAATTGCGTTTTAGCAGCTTTACCCAAAACATCACCAATCCCTCATTGGGGTTGCGCTTGCGCATGTTTTGGATGAGCCGTATTTCCTCTTCCGTATGCGCTCTCGGGAGAAAGTGCGGTCTGCGCGACATGGGTAGCAAAGATCGTATATCGCCGTTATATCGTCTTCTCCAATAGTAGACCCATTGCCTTGTCTTTCGGTAACGAGTTGCTGCCTTTGTTACTCCGTGAGCAAGGGAATACTCTATTACCGCTTGCTTGAACCTCAAGTCTTGTGTTATACTTGCCATAGCGAACGAGTCTCCTTTTTTGTTTTTTTGGTTCAATTAAAGTTTAACATTAAAGAGACAAGTTCGCTACTTTTTTCGCCCAATTTCGCGCGCCTCCCCCTCGGGGGAGGCAGACTGCTTTCTTTCACCTAAACGCTGCCATGTTTCGCTTTTACCTCCTTTTTCGTTAACATCATGACTTTGTAACAATTGTATTGTAAACCTTCATGCCGCATATGTGTACGAATTTAGGCTGTATTGACAGCACGCGCAAAAGTATGATATATTTATTTATGATAATACACGTGCATTGCGCACATACAAGGCATAGGAGGAAGTATGCAACTGTTTGTAAAAAACAAGATCGTTTCGCTAAGGGGCAGCTCCACTGTCAAGGACGCTCAGGGCAACGACGTCCTTGAGGTCAAGGGCAAGCTCATCACCGTCACCAAAAAGAAGAGGATCTGCGACATGAACGGCAACGTGCTGTACACCGTACGCTGCCGTTGGCTCAATCCGCTCGCGCACAAGGCGTATATCTACAACGCCGACAAAAAGAAGATCGCAACCGTCAAGCGTCCGGCTTTTTCGCTCAAAAACAAGTTCGAAGTGTCGACAGATCAAGGCGATCTGCTGATCGAGGGCGGTTACTTCTCCATGCACTGCCTGATCAAACGCGGCGACGAGATCTTGGGCGCGATCACGCGCAAGGCGCTCAATTTGACTTCGTTCCTGGGCGAGGACTTCTTCACCGTCGAAGCCGGCGACGACGCCAACGCCGCATATTTGGTCGCATTGGTGATCGCTATCGACAACGTCGTCGACGACGCGACCGGCGACTGACATGAAACGGCATATCGCCGCAGCCTTTGCGGTCGCGCTCATCTTTGTATGCGCGGCGGCGCTGTTCGGCGCGTGCGACGCATTTGTGTTCGGCATCTCCGTCGCCACTCTGCCCGACAATGTAAAACAGCTCATTTTGACATCGGACGGCAAGGCTCCCGTCAATTGGAACGGCGAAAAGCTGTTGTTCGATTCGGGCGCCGTCGTCGACGGCACGCTCGTGTTGGAGCCGGGCTACGGGCTCGGCGACATGACAGTGTCCGTCTACGGCAAGCCGCTCGAACTCAAAAAGGAAAGCATCACCGGGCATTACACATTCTCTTTCACCATGCAGCATAACGGAGAACTGACCTTCGAGGGTGCGCCCGCGCTCGCTCCGCGCGCCGTATACATCTCCGGCGTCGGCGCGGACGGCGTGTTCCTCGAAGCGAACGGCGAAGAGTATGAACTGACCGACGGCAACGTCTCTCTGCAACTTGAAACTTCCGCGACCGAGCCCTTCACTTTGAAGATCTACTCGACCGACTATATGTCGATGCCCTCGTGCGACGCCGTCGTTTCGCCCGCGTCGGTTTTGGTCGAGCCGTACTTTTCGGACGGCAGGGGCGGCGCGGTCTGCACCGTTCCGGCAGGCATCGGCACATTGCACGTGACCCTCGCTCTCGGCGACGCAAAGGGCGCCCCGCACGTCGACCTTGTCGGCAACCCCGACGATATGTTCTACGCCGCCTCCGTAAACGGCTTTCCTCTTGTCGACGGCAAATTCCCGCTGTCGGCGTTTGAGGACGGCGAGGCTAAATTGACACTTACCCTGACCGACGAAGGTCAAGAGGTGTGGGACGCGATGTGCGCGGACGGAGTTCCGCTCGGCTTGACCGTCAACGGCATTCCCGTCGCCGCGAGTGCGTCGGCGGACGGCGGCAACACCGTATTTACCGCGCCGCTCAAACCCGCATACGAGTATTTTTCGGATGAAGTCTTCGATCTCTTCCTGTTTGAGGTAACCACGGCGATCCCCGAGACCGCGGCGCGGCAAAACGGCTTCGTCCGTATCCCCTCCGACGCCGCCCCGGACATTATTTGGGAAGGGCATAGAGGCGTGGCTTTTGTCTGCGACGAGCAGCCGTCGCTAATATTCGACGACGCCAAAGAAACGTACTATGCGCCGAACGGCTACGTCTGCTTTGACGCATGGGTGCCGGTCGGCAAACGCGACACCGTACCGTCGTACTCATTCACGGTTTATCTCGGAAACTCGCTATACGCGCAGGAGATAGAGATCTACGACGTCGACGAAGAGGCGGAATTCGCTTCGGATACGTCCCCGATCAAGGCGCTGTTGACCTCCGAATGGGCAAACTCCGCCGACATCGGAAACTCAGTCGACCTGACATTCGCATACCTCTACAAGGTCTCTATCTCGCCGGAACTGCTCGCCGCAAACGAAAAGATAAAACTCGTTTTCGTCTACTGCGCCAAGTAAACGCATTCGAGCATTCATAAGAGTACGGAATTTAGAATAAGTTTTTACTTTTCGCAAGTCTTACACATTTGAGTAACATCATAATATTCGATGATTTTTTGCCGCCGCCGTTGCGATATCGCGCACAATGCGATATAATATAGACGGATGATATTCCAACTAAAATAAGGAGGCAAAATTATGGCAAAAAGCGGTAAAGGCTCAACTTGGTTCAACAGACAGAGCCGTCTCGTACAGATCATACTTCTTCTCATCCCCTTCGTAAACTGGGTGGTGGAGATCATGGTCAGGTGGAGTACGTACTTTCAAAAGGGCGGTACGGTCAGGTTGGTCGTCAGTATCATAGTCACCTTCCTTGGACTGGTGTTCGGCTGGATCGACCTCATAGCCGTGCTCATCACCAAAAAGCTGTTGTTTCAATGAGATCTTGATCTCGAACCGAGGACGGCGTGCGCCGTCCTCTCTTTTGCTTGCCTATCTCCGCTCGTTTTTGATATAATCAAGTTATCAACAAAGGACGAATCGCCATGATAGGCAAAGCCGTAAAAAATTATTTCGTCAACCTCAAATACTTCTTCACTCCGCTTGGCACGCTCGCGCTCGGGCTGATATTGGGTCTGTCCGTACTCATCCCGGGCGCGAAAGCCGCGCTCGAGATCCTCGTGTCGTCGGTCCAAACGACGCTCGAGTCAGCCGAGATAGACGTCGAACACCTCGAACAGAGCTTGGTCGCCGCGGTGCGCGCGCTAGACTGGTCCGATCCTTTCGGATCGATAGCGACGATGTTCGGCGAAGAATGGCTGACCGATACGCTCAACAACAGCATCCTGCCGTTTGTGGAAAACGCGGAAATATACGCCGAAGAACTGCTGCTTTCGATAGAGGCGTTTACTCTCTCTTTGGTCGCGCTGATCATCATCGCCGCCGTATTGGTGGCGATCGGTTTCGTCGCGGGATTTTTGCTGATAAAACTGTTCATCCGCCGCGACATAGCAAAGCGCTCGTTCCTCAAATTTTTGCTGATGACATTGCTCGACGCGTTGCTCGCGGGCGGCATGATCGCGCTTTGCACATGGATATATTCGCTGTCGCCCTATCTGCTCATAGCGGCGATCGTCATCGGTTTGGTGCTGTCGGGCGGCATTTCTCTGCTCGAAGCCTACCTTGTCCACGGCAGGAAAAAGGTGGCTTTCAAAACGGTCGTCAACGTCAAAAACGTATTCAGATTGTATGTCGGCGACCTGCTTGTACTGCTGATCTCGGTCGCGTTTTCGGCGCTCGTCTCCGCCGCGATCAACGTGGTAGCAGGCGCGCTGCTCGGACTTATATTCGTCGAGATAGCGCTGATCGTCGTCGACCTAAATGCCGAATCCTACGTCAACTCGCTGACGCCTGAGACAACCCGCATGACGATGACGCACGGAGAATGATATGCGCGTACGAAAGACAGAACAAGATTCCTATATGCTTACCGACGCGCTCGTGCGCGTCAACCGCTTTTTGCTGACAGGCAAAGAGCGCGCGCTTCTGCTCGACACCGGCTACGGCGAAAAGTCGATGATGCGCAAAGTGGGCGCGCTGACGCAGTTACCGCTCGTAGTCGTCAACTCCCACCTTCACCCCGACCACAGCGACGGCAATCACCTGTTTGAAACGGTGTATGTCGGCGAGGCGGATATGCCCGCCCGCGGTATGCCGAGCAACGGTCTCGCACGCGCCGTCGCCGATCACTTCCGCAAGAACACGGCGGTGCCGAACGCCATTGTCGACAAGGTACTCAAATACGGATTGATAAACACAGGCACGGAAAAATATCTCCCGATGCCCGACGCGTACGATCTCGGCGGCAGGACGATAGAGACGCTGCCATGCCCGGGGCACACACCGGGCAGCACGCTGCTGCTCGACCCATCCCGCCGCAGCGTGTATGCTGGCGACGCGATCAATCCCGGTTTTTGGGCGTTCACCAATGCGGAGTTGTCGCTCAAAGAATATGCCACTCTTTGGCGCGAGCTTGCGGCAAGGCTGCGCGGCTATGAAAAGATCTGGATATCGCACCACCGCGGCGCGCTGCCGATAGATCGGATAGGCGCGTTTGCCGACGCGCTCGAAGCCGCCGCGCCCGACAAGTCAAAGCCGCTCAACTTCGTCGGCGGACTGCCTGAGACGGTACACATATTCAAATACGACGCAAAAAAACACGGAGCGATATGCGTGTTCGCATATCCGTCGCAGATGAGGTAAAGATGGGTCTTTCGCAATTCGTAGCGCGCAGATTGGCGCGGTCAATGGCCGAGGACGACGCAAAATTCAAGTCGGGACAGACTTTGCCCTCGGGCGTCGTGGTGCGCGAATTCGCCTATTGCGGCGACGGACACGCAATGCACCGACTCAACGTCTGCCTCCCCGAAACCGCGCGAGGCGTGCTGCCGCTGATCGTAGACATACACGGCGGCGCATGGGTATTCGGCGACAAAGACCTCAATCTCAATTTGTGTATGCATCTTGCGGCAAAGGGATATTGCGTCGTCGCGCCGAGCTATCGCCTTGTGCCCGAAGTCACTTTGGACGAGCAGATCAAAGACATCTTTTCCGCGCTCGACTTTGCAGCAAAGCACGCGGAGGAGTGGGGCGCGGACGCGTCTCAAACCATGCTTACCGGCGACTCTGCGGGCGGACATTTGTCCTCTCTTGCGCTATGTATATGTCTTGACGACGCGCTCGCAAAGCGTTACGGCGTGACGCCGCCGCCGATGACGTTCAGCTGCCTCGTGATGAGCCATCCCGTGCCCGAAATACACACGATACTCCGCAACGAAAACGGCGAGCCGTCCAAGCGGTACAAGATCGTCCAAAAGATATTCGACGACGCAATGTTCGGCAGACGTCCGCGCAGACA
>CALWKU010000021.1 GCA_944381345.1 uncultured Christensenellaceae bacterium | reverse complement strand
CGGACGGCGGCGCGACGTCCTATCCCATGTCGCTCGACTACGGCGAATACCGCGACGGCAACGCGCACTTCGACCGCGCGGATCCCACCGCCGCCGACTCTTGCCAATTCCTTTGGACAAAGGTCATCCGCCGCACGATCACATTCGTCAAGAGCGTGATGCCCCACACCTCGATCGTCTTGGTCGGCGCCGGCATAGGCGCGGATATGGTGTGGCAATGCGCGGGTACGGACGAGCGCGTGGACGCGATCGTCCCCATCTGCAACGCCGGCTGGCGCGAATATCGCAACGTCTTCCGCTACGGCGGCAGCGACGCCCTCGAAGAGGAGCTGTCCTCTCTCTCCGACGAAGCGGCAGACGAACGCGAACGCTGGCTGATGGGCTGTGCGGCGCAGAGCTATGCCAAATTCGTCAAGTGTCCGTGTCTGTATGTCGGAGGCACAAACAACTCGATCTCAAGCGTCGACCGCGTCGAGGCGACGCTGTCGCTGCTCCCCGAAGGACGCAGTTTCAAGACCTTTTATCCGAACTGCAGCACCATTCTGCCGCTGTCATGGCTGACCACGCTGGCGGCGTTCATGCGTTCGGTCGGCAGCGAGGGCGGTTTCGGCTACTCATCCCCTTGCGTGGAATTGCAGCAGCGCGACGGCTATCTCGGCGCCAACATCGACTTTGCGTGCGCCGACGCCGACGTAAAGCTGACTCTCTTTTACGCATACAACGAGTACGATCCCACCCTGCGCAGCTGGCACCCGACCGAGGTCGACAAGGGCACCGCGCGCTGCATAGTTCCTATGACGGACTATGCCGATTGCGTATTTTGCTTTGTGACCGCGCAATACCCCGACGGCGTCGCGCTGTCGTCGTACATCAGTTTTTTACGCGCGGACGCGGACACCGTCAAGGAGCCTGTGCGCCGCTCGCACATCATCTACGAGCGCAAGACGGGCTTGGGCGAATTTTGGGCGGACAATCCGTCCGACTATCTGACCGGCGAAAAGCCCGTACTCAAAAACGGGCCGTTCGACATCCCGGGTATAAGCTGCGGCAACGCCGACCTCGTCACCTATGCCGTAGGCGAGGACAAGTACTCGCGCGAAGACAACAGTTTTTTGCAATTCGACGCCGCGTCCGATTTCGACCGCGACCTCGAGGTCAAAGTCATAGCGAAAGAGGGACAGCGGGCGACCGTCTACCGCACGCTGTGCCGTCTCAAAGCAGACGAGTGGACCAAGTGTTCTCTTTCACCGTCCATGTTCAAAACGGACGAACTCAAACCTCTCCGCGACTGGTCGGGAGTCAAATGTCTGACGTTCGTGAAGATGAACGGCTGCATTGTCAAGAATATATTGTGGGTATGAACTTCTCGATCGGCGACAAAGTGATCACGCGCAAAAACCACCCCTGCGGCGGCAACGAATGGCTCGTTGTGCGCACGGGCGCGGACGTCAGGCTCAAATGCCTCAAATGCGGCTCCTTCGTGATGATGGACGCGCTCAAATTGGAAAAGCGGGTCAAGACGCTAATCTCTGCGGAGGCGGACAAGTGAGCGAGAGGCAAAAGTCCAAATTCGCGCGGGCGTTCGACATCACGCTCAGCGTACTTATCGTGCTGCTCGCCGCGGTCATACTCGTACTGCTGTTCGTCGCAACGCCGATGACGGTATCGGGAGACTCGATGTATCCGTCGCTGCACGACGGCGGCAAGATCGTCGTCCTCAAAGTCGGCGATACCATAGAGCGCGGCGATGTGGTCGTATTCGAGCGTCCGGGGTCTTCCGACCCTCCCGTCAAGCGCGTAGTGGGTATGCCCGGCGACGTCATCCGCTTCGACGAGGGGCTGAACACCTATTTCGTCAACGGCAATAGGTACGACGAATATTCGCCGAGCGACGGCTACCACGAAAACTATCTCTCGTCCTCTTCGCCCGAAGTGCGCGCGGCGCTGACGGGCGACGGCGTCCGGGTCGGAGACGACGAATATTTCGTGCTGGGCGACAATCGCTCGATCAGTGTGGACAGCCACACTTACGGCTGTATAAAAAAAGAGTGGATCACGGGCAAGGTGATCATGCAATATTGATCAAACAAAAGAGGTGAACATGAAAGCAATAGTCTCCGTCCTCGGAAAGGACAAAAAAGGCATTATCGCGCGCGTCTCAGGCGCGCTGTACGACATGGACGTCAACGTCGAGGATCTGTCGCAGACCATTCTGCAAGATTTTTTTACGATGATCATGGCTGTCGAAACGGGCGAAAACTCCCCCAAGTTCGACGTGATCAAGCAAAACCTGCGCGAGCTGGGCGACAAGATCGGCGTGCAGATCAACATCCAGATCAAAGATATTTTCGACGCGATGCACCGCATCGACACCAAGTGATATGTACTCTACAAAAGAAATTCTCGAAACGATAAACATGGTCTCGCATCAACACCTCGATGTGAGAACGATCACGCTCGGCGTGTCGCTGTTCGACTGCATCACCGACGATGCCGACCGCACCGCCGCCAAGGTCTATGACAAGATCATGCGCACCGCCGGCAGCCTCGTCGCCGTCGGCAACGCCATCTCCGAAGAGATCGGCATCCCCATAGTCAACAAGCGCGTGTCGGTCACCCCGATCAGCCTTATCACCGCCGCGAGCCGCGGGCATATGCAGGTGATCCGCGCGCTCGACCGCGCCGCCAAAGAGATAGGAATCGACTTCCTCGGAGGCTACTCCGCCCTCGTCCACAAGGCCATGACGCCCTACGAGCGCGAGTTCATCGAGAGCATTCCCGAAGCGCTCGCCTCGACAGAAAAGGTCTGCTCGTCCGTCAACGTCGCTACCTCCAAGGCGGGCGTCAATATGGACGCGGTGCGCCTTATGGGTTCCGTATTCAAAAGGGCGGCTTATCTCACCCGCGACAGGGACAGCATAGCCTGCGCCAAGCTGGTCGTGTTCGCCAACGCGGTCGAGGACAACCCGTTCATGGCGGGCGCGTTCCTCGGCACGGGCGAGGACGACAGCGTCGTAAACGTAGGCGTCTCCGGCCCCGGCGTCGTCAAAGTCGCGCTCGAAGAGGTCAAAGGCGACCTCACACAAGTCGCCGAGGTCATCAAACAGACCGCATTCAAGATTACCCGCGTGGGTCAGCTCGTCGCTGCGGAAGCGGCGCGCCGTCTCGGCGTTGCCTGCGGCATAGTCGACCTCTCGCTCGCGCCGACCCCCGCCGTCGGCGACTCGGTCGCGCACATCCTCGAAGAGATAGGACTCGAAAGCGTCGGAGCATGCGGCACGACCGCCGCGCTCGCAATGCTCAACGACGCCGTCAAAAAGGGCGGCATCATGGCAAGCAGCCACGTCGGCGGGCTTTCGGGCGCATTTATCCCCGTCTCCGAAGACGCGGGCATGATAGCCGCCGCACGCAAAGGAGTCCTCACGATCGAAAAGCTCGAGGCAATGACGGCAGTCTGCTCGGTCGGTCTCGACATGATCGCCATCCCCGGCGACGTGTCCGAGGAGATCGTTTCCGCGATCATCGCGGACGAGATAGCGATCGGTGTGGTCAACACCAAGACGACCGCGGTGCGCGTCATCCCCGTTTGGGGCAAGAAAGCGGGCGATACCGCCGTATTCGGCGGACTGCTCGGTGAAGCGCCAGTCATGCCCGTCAACCGCAGCGATCCGTCCGTGTTTATCCATCGCGGCGGACGTATCCCCGCTCCTTTGCATAGCAATAAAAATTGACAAGACCGCGATATATGCGCTAAAACCGGAGGCGGCCGAGTGCATTGCACCCGGTCGTCTTTCTCGGTCTTTGCCGCGCAGATCGGCTCTTGGCAATTTGACGTCAAAGACACGGCATAAGCCTCGACGCAAAACGCGTGCGCGTCAGCCATTTGATTGCCGCGTTTTTTGGTGCGCGTGTCCGTTATTTGACTTTTATGAAAAATAAGCTTTTCTCGATAGCGCCGCAGTCTGACTTTTCCGCATTACGGCAACAATACTTTCGCAACGTCTTTGCGACGCCTAAAATGTTGCTGTTGACTTGCGGGACATTTGGCGTTATAATATAGATATGAGACATAGGATTTCGCTCGTAACGGCAGTGATCGCATTGTGCATACTGTCGGCGCTGTTCCTGTTCGGATGCGCCGACATAGTCGATATATACACTATCGACAGCACCGATTACGGACTGTATGCCAATTACACCTACTCAGACGGTTCCAATCGAAGCGCGTTCGATTTGCGCGGCAAGAGCGGCGAATATGTCGACATCACTTGGGACAGCCCCGTCACATTCAACACCCTGCTCATCCGCGAACGCGGCTCCCACGTCAAGGAGTTTGAGATCACGATCGGCGACTCCGCCGCTCCCGTCTATCGTCAAGACGAAGTCGGAGCGTTGAGAATGATCTATCTCGGCAACGTTTCGGCAAGCAAATTGCGCATCAAAGTCACTTCGTCGGACGGAGAATTTCGCTTGACGGATCTCGGCATCTACAATGTGCCGCGCAATCGCAACTTTGCCATCACCGATATGTATCTTATCGATCCCGAGTCGGACAACTACCTGCATCCGGACAGCGACTTCTCGTCATTTTCATCCTCCACGGACATCATTTTGACCGGCGAAGCGTTCACATATGACAAAGACGGGAATATCGACTATGACGCTGTCAAGCTCGTCAATGCGGTCAAACGTCTCAAAAGCTTAAATTCAGGCGGGGCCGTTCACGTCTTGCTCCGCCCTGCCGAGACCGAGGACGACGGCGCGGTCGATGTCCTCAACTCCGCAATGGACGACCATGAATCGGACTTTAGAGAAAATATCGTTTCGCTGCTCTATAATAGCGGCGCTGACGGCATAGTTTTGGATCTCACCGAACACGGCGACATCTTCTCGCACGGCATCTACAACGATTTTGTGGAATCGGTCAGAGGCCGCATCCCCAGCCCGTACAAATTGAGCGTTTACGTCAACAGCGACGTCTCGGTCTTTAATGACGCGTCCAAGAGCCACATCGACACGTTTTACGTGATCTCGCACGGTGACGATTCAAACAACTTTGCGTCCTTCTCGGCATTTACCCGCGTGCTTGAAAAAATGTATGAACACGGCATCCCTCCCGCAAAAGTTCAGATCTCTATCCCCCTGTTCGGCATCTGCACCGACGATGAGAGCGGCGAGACAGCCACATTTGCTTACGGCGACGAAGAGATACGCAAACATATGGATCTGTTCGACAACATCGTCGACCTTCACGACAAGAATATCGTATTCAACGGCTACACTCTCGTCAAGGACAAGACGGCGTTCGCATACGGATACGATATGCAGGGCGTTGTGTTGATAGACTATGACAAGGATGCGGCAAACTATCAATATTCATTGCATAATGCGGTACAAAGCGCGCTGCGTTGAGTACGTTTGCGACAGCGCGCGGTACGGCGATCGTTCTACCGCCGCATGAAACGTTCGCTTGCACTTTTTCCCCGATATAGCTGAATATGCGGCAAAATCATCAAGAAATCATACGGTATATTTGTCAAGACATCTTTTCGCTTTTTTGCAAAATTTTCAACGTACGTCTCTTCGACACTTCTTTGTTATGTTTACAAAATCGATTCTTTTTCATACATTTTTATCATCCCCTAACTACGCCGAAAAAGACCGCGCAAGCGGGGCGAGGGCAAGCCGACATAAAATTTCCGGCAGCGTTTTGCCGTCGGAATTTTTGTCGGTGCGGAGCAGTTGAGGCGAGCGTATTTTGCGCGCAGAAAAACCGCTACTTGTCTGCCGCTCATAGTACCCCCAAAAAAAGACCGTGCAAACGGGGCGAGGGCATGCCGACATAAAATTTCCGGCAGCGTTTTGCCGTCGGAATTTTTGTCGGTGCGCAGCGGTTTTGAGCACGCCGTTTCGGGATGAATTTGCGCGGTTGTGACCCTGTCCGTAAAAGCAACTTTCGGTACGACTTTTATATGCGAATAGTAAACTTATAAATAGCTGTCTAAGATCCGATTAGATAAACGCAACCATGCAGCTTTAAGCGAGCGACTTGGCGCAGATTTGCGCCGAAAGGGCTGCGACGCGTACAATGGTACGCGAGCGTTCCGAGAGGCGCAAAGATGCCCAAACGAGCTTTATCAAACGGCGAAGAATGGTGCAGGTTGGCGGCGAACAAGCGCGAGAGGCGCGGCCCAACCGGGCTCGTGCCCGTGA
>CALWKU010000020.1 GCA_944381345.1 uncultured Christensenellaceae bacterium | reverse complement strand
ATCCTTCATCGGCCTCGGGCTTTTCGTCGATGAGCGCGATGATGCGCTGTGCGCCGGCAAGGCCCATGACGACCGAGTTGACCTGGTTGGAGACCTGCCCGATGTTGTTGGAGAACTGGCGGGTCGTTTGCAGGAAGGAGACGATGAGTGCAGGTCCGAACGTGAGAAGATTGCTGACCCCGAACGCCGCTCCGATGCTGACGTTGCCGACCTCGTTCACCGCAAGCGCCGCGCCGACGAGCGCGACAATAACGTACATGACGTTGCCGATATTCGCGATGATGGGCATGAGCATGTTCGCGTAACGGTTCGCCTTATCCGACATTTCAAAGTGTGCGCCGTTGACCTGATCGAACCCCTTCTTCGCCTCTTCCTCGTGACAGAACACCTTGATGACCTTCTGCCCCTGCATCATCTCTTCGACGAAACCTTCTGTCTTGGCGACCGCCCGCTGTGTGGCAAGGAAGAATTTGCTCGATCCGCCGCCGACGAATTTTGTAACAAACACGATCGCCACGATCCCGACCAAAACGATGATCGTAAGGTAGAGACTCGAATACAGCATGAAACAGATAAGCGTAATGCACATGATCCCCGAGATCATGAGCTGCGGGATACTCTGCGCGATCATCTGGCGCAGCGTATCGATATCGTTCGTGTAGTAACTCATGATGTCGCCGTGGTTGTGCGTATCGAAGTCACGGATGGGCAGATCCTGCATCCCGTTGAACATCTGCATACGCATCTTGTTGAGATACCCCTGCGTGATGATCGCCATGAGCTGGGTATACACCGCGCCCGCAATCAGGGATACGGCGTACATTCCGATCAGGGTGCACATCAGCCGCGTTACTTCGCCGGAGACCTCAGCCCATGTCTGCCCGTTTGTGACCGCGGCTTCCAACAAGTCAAACAGCGGAAGCATGATGAATGCCGGAAGCGACGAGATGACCGCGTTGACGACGATGCACGCCAGCGCGATAGGCAGCATTGCGGGATAGTAGTGGAAAAGCGACTTGATGAGACGCTTCATAACGCCCTTCTGAAGGGGCGGACGCTTTGCCGAAACGACATTACTCATGCTTCTCACCTCCCTCGACGTCTGCCTGCGGCGCATTTGAGGCGGTCCCGCCGTTGGCTTCCGCAATGGAAACGGCGAGACTTTCCTTAAACGCTGCGGCGTTGGCTGCGTCGACCTCTTTGTCGCCGCTGCCCTTGATCTGAGAATAGTACACTTCCGAATAGATGCGGTTCGTCTTCAAAAGTTCTTCGAGCGTGCCGACGCCATTGATCCTGCCGCCGTCTAAAACAATGATGCGGTCTGCGTCCTCCACCGAGGAGATACGCTGCGCAATGATGATCTTGGTGGTCGTCGGAATAAACTCGCGGAACGCCTTGCGGATGAGCGCGTCGGTATGCGTATCGACGGCGCTCGTGGAGTCGTCGAGGATGAGCACCTTGGGTTTTTTGAGGAGCGCGCGCGCAATACAGAGGCGCTGCTTCTGGCCGCCCGAAACGTTGGTGCCGCCCTGCTCGATATAGGTATCGTACTTGTCGGGGAAACTCTGAATGAAGTCATCTGCCTGCGCAAGCCTGCACGCCTCGACAAGCTCCTCGTCCGTAGCGTTCTGATCGCCCCAGCGCAAGTTTTCTTTGATGGTGCCGGAGAACAGGACGTTCTTCTGCAGCACGACGGCAACCTGATTTCTCAACGCTTCCAGATCGTAATCTTTGACGTTCTTTCCGCCGACGCGAACTTCGCCTTCGCTCACGTCGTACAGGCGGGAAATAAGGTTGACGAGCGACGTCTTGGACGAACCCGTGCCGCCGATAATGCCGATCGTCTCGCCCGAGCGGATATGCAGGTTAATATCTTCCAGCACGTTGCGCTCTGCGTTTTCCGAGTATTTGAACGAGACGTTTTCGAAATCGATGGATCCGTTCTCCACTTCATATACAGGATTTGCGGGATTGTGCAGCGTGCTCTTTTCGTTGAGGATCTCACAGATACGGCGCGCGCTTTCCAGCGACATGACGATCATGGCAAAGACCATGGAGAACATCATGAGCGAAGAAAGGATCTGCATGCCGTAGACGATGAGCTGCGAAACCTCTTCGGTATGAACGGGATTGGCTGTTCCCGCAGACTGAATGATGAAATAAGAACCAATGAACAGCACCGCACTGAGAACGCCGTAGAAGCAGAACTGCATGATCGGGTTGTTCCACGCCAGAAGACGCTCGGCGCGCGTGAACTCCTTGCACAGCCCCGAAGACGTTTTGCCGAACTTTTCCTTCTCGTAATCCTCGCGCACATACGACTTGACGACGCGGATGCCCTTGATGTTCTCCTGTACCGACTCGTTGAGCGCATCGTACTTTTTGAACACCTTGTTGAAGATGGGGTCAACCTTTTTGAAGATGATGAACAGCCCCGCTCCGAGTATCGGTACGAGAATCGTGAAGATTACGCCCATCTGCCAATTGATCGAATAGGTCATCGCCAGCGAGACGATCATCATCACCGGGCTGCGGAACGCAACGCGGACGATCATCATGTACGCCATTTGGATGTTGGTGACATCGGTCGTCATACGGGTGACGAGGCTCGAGGTCGAGAACTTGTCGATGTTGGCGAACGAGAAATCCTGAATCCTATAATAGATGTCGTGCCTCAAATTGCGCGCAAACCCGGCAGATGCGGTCGCCGCATATTTGCCCGCAAGCATACCGAACAGCAGCGAGAACGCCGCCATGACCAGCAAGATCGCTCCGTAGATCAAGATGTTGCTCATTGTCGGCTCCTCGGTAATGTCAGACAGCATCGTCGACATATACAGCGGAATCAAACATTCGAGCAGCACTTCGAGCGTGACGAGCACGGGCGACAAGACGGACTCGCGCTTGTACTGCCTGATGCTCTTTGCCAATGTTTTCAGCATTTGTCATTCTCCTTCTTTATTTGCAAAATTTTTGGTATCTGTGTTGATGGTAGCGCTTTCCGCGTCCTCGTCGGACATACTTGCGATGCATCTGTCCAACAAATCTCGCAATTGTTTCTCTTCTGCCTCCGAAAGGTCTTTGACCAATTCGTCCTCGATCTCGGTCAACGCCCTTTCGATGCGCTTTTGCTGCAATGCAGCCGATGTGGTCAGCGCTATCCTCTTGAGCCGCGCGTCGCGGCTGACCGGAGTGCGGGTGATCATCCCCGCCTCCTCGAGCGATTTGAGCAACTCCGTCGCGCTCGACCGCCCTATGCCGAACCTCTTTTCGATGTCGCGTTGAAACAACTCCTCTCCCGGATGGGTGTAGAGGTAGTGGATCAGCCAGCGCTGCATGCCGGTCAGCTCCAACCCCTCGCCGCCGAGATCTGCGTCCACACGCTTTTTGATCAGTTTGGACAACATCTTGACCTGAAAACCTATATGTTTTTCCATATTCTCCTTGCGTTGCAAATATTAGTTCGGTAGCCTAACATTTTGCGCTTAATCAATGATAGCAAATCAAAATAATATTGTCAATAAAACGAGCGTGCCTGTATTGTAAAATATGCGCAGTTTTCTCCTCTGCGACATAAAAACGGACGCGCCTCGCAAAGAGGTGCGTCCGCCGTTGTTGCTCCGACTGCCGCATAACGGCGTTTACTCGATATCTATCCTGCTGTCGGATTTCTTTGGAGCGTCCTTCGGCAGCGTCACCGACAAAATGCCGTTGTCGTACTTCGCCTTGATCTCGTTTTTGTCGATGTCGCCGACATAGTAGCTTCGGCTGCATGAGAAACTGCGTTCGCGGTGGATATAGTTTTGCTTTTTGCCGTCGTCGGCCTGTTCGCTCTTGTTGACGGAGATGTTGAGATAACCATCGCGCAGATCGATATCGATGTCTTTCTTGTCCGCGCCCGGCAGCTCGACTTCCAAAGTGTAGCTGTCGTCGTTCTCCTTGATATCGGTGCGCATATATCTCTGCGAATGATGCCCGCCGCCGAAAAATGACGGAAAAAAGTCGTGCATGGCTTCGTCGAAGAAGTCGTAATCTCTTGAATTGCCGCGTCTTATTTCGTTTTTCATATATATATCCTCCTTTTGTTTGGCAGATTATACCTCTAATTGCTGGCATTCTCTGCCCTTGTCTGCCAATATTATATACCCGTTTTTCGGTTTGTCAAGAGGGACAGCGCGTTTTTTTACGTTATTTTTACAAAAAATCACCCCGCCTTTTAGCGGGGCGCAGATCGAAGTCAAATCAGCGTCATCTGAAGTTTTCGTCCTCGATCGCCTCTATCTTGGCGACTCTGCCTGCGTGGCGTCCTCCGCCGAAAGGCGTATCGAGCCATATCCCTACCATCTTCGCCGCCTGCTCGGGCGCGACGATCCTGCCGCCGAGAGCAATGATGTTGGCAGCGTTGTGTTCGGCGATCATCTTGGCTGTGAACTCGTCGTGGGCGACGCCTGCGCGAACGCCCTTGAACTTGTTTGCGGCAATCGAGATGCCGATGCCCGTACCGCACATCAAAACGCCCTTGTCGCACTCCCCCGACGCGACCTTGCGCGCGACGGCGGCGCCGTAATCGGGATAGTCGACGGACGACGTGTCGAAACAGCCGACGTCGACGATGTCGATGCCGCGTCTTTGCAGCTCCGCGACGATCGCGGGCTTGAGCGCTATCCCGCCGTGATCGCAACCTATAGCTATCTTCATATTACCTCTTTTCCTTACCGCACAGCGCGTCCAACACCGCCGCGGCGAGTTTTTCCAATTGTTTTGCGCATTCCTCGTACACCTCCGGACTGCCGCCGTAAGGATCGGGGATCTCGTGTCCGATGAAGTCGTTGGCACTGTAAAGCCTGCCCTCGGGGACATACTTTTCGATGCCGAAACGCATCACCGGCGTCATGCAGACGACCGCGTCGCTTTCGGACAGATTTTGCTCGGTCACCTTTTGGCTGGTGTGCGAAAAGTCTATCCCGCGCGCCTCTATCGCCTTGACTGCGTTCTCCGCCATGGGATCGCCGTACGGACAGCCCGTCCCGGCGCTTGCTACGACCACATTGTCAAGTCCGCGCTTTTTCGCAAGATCGGCGGTTATCGCCTCAGCCATAGGCGATCTGCAGGTGTTGCCTGTGCAAACATACAAAATTTTCATAATTTCCCTCATATTTTGCGGCGGACGACGTTGCCTCCCGCCGATTTGTTGACTCTGTTCATGACCGATCCGCAGACGCCGTCTTTGCCCAGATCGACAAAGATTATGCCGTCATACCTCGTCTCGGCGTAGCGCAGCGCGCCATAGACGTGTCTGCACACCTCCGCGTCCGTGACGCCGAGCGACAGCGTGCGCATACCTTCGAGCTTTGCGCAGTCGCTCTCCCTTGCGACGATCACACACCGATCGCCGACGGCTTCTCTGCGCGCGTATTCCTGCGCCGCCGCCTGCGTATCCTCGGCGACGACCGCGCCGCACGCAGGCGCATAGTGCGTATATTTCATTCCCGGTGCCTTAGCAACGACGACCTTGCCGTCAAACGTCTCCACGCCGCCCAAGACGTGCGCGACCATTTGAGCGGTGATCGCCCCGGGGCGCAACACTGTCGGCGCGGGTACGGACAGATCGAGTATCGTCGACTCTATGCCCACATCGCATTCGCCTCCGTCGATGATCAGCGGTATCGCTCCGACGAGATCGGCAAACACATGTTGCGCGCTCGTCGGGCTGACATGCTTGGACTTGTTAGCGGACGGCGCGGCGACGGGCACTCCGCACGCGCGGATGAACCGTCTTGCGACGGGATGGGAAGGCATCCTGACGCCCACCGTCTTTAATCCCGCGCTGACGCGGTCGGGCACCTTGTCGTTCTTTGGCAGGATGACGGTGATCGGTCCCGGCATAAACGCCTTTGCTATGAGCCGGGCGCTTTCGGGCACATCCTCGACCAAGCCGTTCAACTGCTCCGGATCGGCGATATGTACGATAAGCGGATTGTCCGACGGTCTGCCTTTCGCCTCATATATCTTGTCGACCGCCGATGCGTCGAACGCATTCGCTCCCAAGCCGTAAACGGTCTCGGTCGGAAAGGCGACGACCCCGCCTCGGCGAATGATCTCGGCTCCTCGGACGATCGCCTGCTCTCCGCTCATTATCAACGTTTCCATCTCTTATTATGATATCCCAAAATCGACGACGTGGCAAATGTTTTTCGGCTATTGTACGCGCAAGCGGCAAAAATCGCCCCTGATCTTAGCTCAACGATGCGCAGGGACACAATTTTGCGAAAAATTGCGCTATCTTGTCATAAAAATTTACATTTTATCTTTACTTGTCCCGCGCAATGTGTTATATTATTAATATACTATCAATCAGGAAAGGAGAAACTTTATGGCAGCTCAACTTTTAGCTTTGGATCTTACCGAACCGTCGCTGGGAGGTCTTCCTCTCTACGTATATATAATAATCGCGGCAGCGGTAATCGTTCTGGGCGTCATCATTTTGATCATCGTCGCCAAATCGGGGACGAAAAAGGCAAAGACTAAGGCGACCCGCATCATAGAGGAAACTTCTCTTCCCGCACCCGACACCGACGAGGCTGCGCCCGAAGCGCAAGACGTACCTGTCGCGGACGTCCCAGACGTCACGGCAACCGTTGGCGACAATGAAGAAGTCAACCTCTCTACTCTGCCTGAAGATTCGGCGGTTGCAGCTCAACCCGTACAAGATGAACCCGCACCGCAACCCGAGCCGCAGCCGGCGCAGCAACCCGCTCCCGAGCCGCAGCCCGCGCCGCAGCCCGAACCGCAGCCGGCACAGCAACCCGCTCCCGAGCCGCAGCCCGAACCGCAGCCCGAACCGCAGCCCGCGCCGCAGCCCGAACCGCAGTCCGTTCAACAGCAACCGGTCTACGAACAGCCAGTTCAACAAGCCGCGCCGGCACAGGAAGCAGCCGCGGCGCCTCAACCCGAAACGGTCGTCGTCGCCCCCGTCAAGGCAAAACGCGTCCCGCCCGTACGCAAAAAGGCGGAACCCAAGCCCCAACAGGCTCAACCCGCTGCGTCCAATGCGGCTCTGCCCGCCAATACCACGATCTTGTTTGATCTGCCCGAGACAGGCGGCGCAAGAGGCAAATATGTGATCATCAAGGACGACGGCAACCCGATGCGTCCCTACAAGTTCCAACTCAAAGCCAACAACGGACAGATTCTCTATGAGAGCGAGAACTACAAGATCAAACCCAAGACAAAGCAGATCGAGGCGTTCCGCAATACTTTGCAAAACGGCACCTACACGATCGATTCGGAGAAAAACGGCACCTTCCGTTACAAGCTGTTCAAGTCAGACGGCGTGACGTTGTACGGCGTCGGCGAAGGCTACAAGTCCAAAGATGCCGCCGAGAGCGCCGTCAATTCGGTCAAGTATTTCGCCGAGAACTCCAACATTCTCGAGGACTCCACCGTCGAGGCATGACCGCAAACCAGACACAAAGCGCGTCCCGTTTTCGGGGCGCGCTTTTCGTTGTCTGAAAATAGCGGCGGCTTATACCTTTGCCTCGATCAAAACCGCGTTGCCGTCAAATCTCACCTTGCCGCTGCCGGCAGGGACAAAACAACTGTCTCCGCGCCCGAGCGCGCACGATCCGCCGCCCGCCGTCAAAACGCACTCTCCGTCAACACAGGTGAACGCCGAAAACGAACGCTCGGATACCTCTGTGCCGCCGCACTCGGAAGTGTCGTAGGCGACCGCGATGAAATAGCGGCATTCGCCGAGCAACTCCGCTCCGTCCGACAGGCGTCTCACCGTCTCGTTGGGACGGCACACCGACTGCGTATCCGTAACTTCAAGAGCCTTTGCGATATGCAATTCGCGCGGCTTTCCGTCAGCGCCCACTCTGCCGTAATCGTACAGGCGGTACGTCAGAGTGCTGTTCTGCTGTATCTCGTAGACGAGTACTCCGCCGCATATCGCGTGGACGGTCCCCGACTTGATGAACAGACAATCTCCCTTTTTGACCTCTATAAAATTGAGCAGGTCGGTGACCGTTCCGTTTGCAAGCGCGTCCGCAAGCTCATCCTTTGTCACTTTGCGCTTGAAGCCGCAGTACATACCGGCGCCGCGTTCGCTCTCAACGACATACCACATCTCTGTCTTACCGTACTGCCCCTCTCTCGAGAGAGCGTATTCATCGTTCGGGTGCACCTGAACGGACAGGTCCGACGCGGCGTCTATCAGCTTGACGAGTACGGGGAAGAACTCGAACTTTGCCGCCTCGCTCCCCTTTGCCTCGGGGTGCGCGTCGAGAAAATCGGCAAGCGTCATTCCGTCAAACTCTCCACCGACTATGACGCTGCTGCCCGACGCGTTGGCTGCGACCTCCCAACTTTCGGCGACGCTGCCGCCGCTCTTGCCGTACTTGGCCGCAAGTTTTTCTCCTCCCCAAATATACGATTTGAGGACGGATTTCAATTTCATCGGATACATATTACCTCCCGAAGGTCAGCGTGACGCGCGTGCCCTTGCCGACCTCGCTCTTTACATCTATTTTTGCGCCGTAAAAATCGGCGAGCTGTTTGACTATGGACAGACCAAGTCCTGTACTCAGCTCTTTGGAACGTGTGCGCGCGGTATCCACCTTAAAGAAGCGCTCGAAGATGCGGTCGATATGCTCCGGCGCGATACCTATCCCCGTGTCCTCGACGACGACGCGCGCCCCCGCGCCCTCGTGAGCAAGCGAGATCTTGACGCTTCCGCCGTGCTTGTTGTATTTGATCGCATTTGAAACGACGTTTGAGATCATCGCATACATATCGCCCTCGTCTGCGCTGCATTCCGCCTCGCCTTCCACGGCGACGGATACGTTTGCTTCACGTGCCTGTAGGTCAAGTCTCTTCACGACTTCGGAGCATATCTCTTTGAGATCGACGCGCCTGACGTCGCGCGGGCTGTCCGAATAGTCCAGCTTGCTCAGCCTCAACATATCGTTGATAAGAGCGAGCATATCCCCGGCGTTGGCGCGTATCTCATCCACGCACTTGGCGCGCTTCGCCGCCGACAGAGAACTCTCTCCGAGCAGCTCCGCATATCCGGTGATCGCGGTCAGAGGGCTTTTCAGTTCGTGCGACGCGTTGTCGAAAAACTCGCTGCGCATTTTGCTCATGTTGGCTTCGTAAGTCACGTCGGTGAACAGCAGCATCGAGCCCGTCTCGCCCCAGCCCTCGGGCCAATGCTCGGGCTCGGCGACGTTTTCTACGCGGTAAGTTCTGCCGTTGACAACGATATCGGCGACCGTCCCCGAAACTCCGTCGGCGATCGCCGCGTATATCTTGTCTTTCTCGGAACCATCTCCCGTCACCTCCTGCAGATCGACGCCTACAAGCCCGGGATTGGAACCGAATATGCGCGAAAACGCCTCGTTGGATATGATTATCTTGCGCTTGGGATTGACCGCGACGATGCCCTGGTCGACGTTGGAGAGTATAAATGTGTTTTTGACTTGTTCGTTTTTCAGGTTCTTAATCGTCTCGTCGATGTTGCGGGCGGCGACGTCGATATTGTCGACGATCTCCTGTACGTCGTTGAATTTTGACTTGTACGATATGCGGCTGTAATTGCCCTTGTTGACGTTTTCAAGCATTGTCCTCAATTTGTCGAGCGAATCGGTCGCGGACAGGATGTAGTTGCGCGCAAGGAAATACGTGACCGCCGTCGTGACTATCCAACCGACGAAACAGCCCGCCGCCAACAGCCAGAAATTGAGGTCGTTGAAGTCGATGTCGATGCCGTAGACAACGATGATGTCGCCCAATGATTCGCTGCGCACATATGTGTAGGCGACATAAAGCGTCTCGCCCTCGCCGTACAGCCTCTGCAATTTGTAGCGACGTCCGCTGTCGATGATGTCGTCGACGTCGTCGGCGTCCAACACCTTTTGCCCCGACGCGTCGAGCAAGTTGTCCGCGATCAGAGTGCCGTCGTCGTCGACCACGCTGACGCGCATTAGCGTCGCGTCCACCGAATCGAGTTCGCTTGCGATCTCTTCGGGTGAAAGCCCCGCTACCAAAGATGCATATTCGTCGATCCTGCCGTCCAAAACACGCTTTGCGCCGACCACGTTGATGATTGTAAACAGCGCAAAACACAGCAATACGCCGACGAAAAACACCGTCGACGAGATCAATAAAATCCGTTTGAGAAGTTTTTGTTTCATTCGGAAGAAAACTTGTATCCGACGCCGCGCACGGTGACGATGTGCTTGCCTGCCGCGTCGTCGCCGAGCTTGCGCCTGAGCGACTTGATGTGCATATCAAGAGTGCGCGTCTCGCCGTAATAGTCGTAACCCCAGACGCGGTAGAGCAGCGTCTCGCGCGTGACGACGTCGTCCGCGTTTTCCATCAACAGGTGCAGCAAATTGTATTCTTTGAGCGTAAGCTGCACGGGCTTGTCGCCGACATACACCTCGTGTTCTTTGTCATTGATCGTTACCTCAGCGACGGCCAGCACCGCGGACATCGCTCCGCCCGAATGCTTGCGCAGATTGGCGTTGATGCGCGCGGCGAGTTCCCTCATGCCGAACGGCTTGGCTATATAATCGTCCGCGCCTATGTCAAGCCCTTCCACCTTGGCTTGCTCGTCGCCCTTTGCGCTTGCGATGATCACCGGGATATCGGCGGTATTTTCAGAGCCTTTGAGAAGTCTCAGTGCGGCGAGTCCGTCCATGCCTGGCAGCATGACGTCGAGGATAATCAGATCGCAATGCTGTTTGCCGAGCGCGTCAAACATATCCTCCGCGTCCTCAAAACAGCTGACCGAATACTTGGCTCCGTCAAGAGCCATTTCGTAAAGATCGCGGATGCTCGCGTCGTCCTCTACCACAAAAATAGTCTTTTTCATATCTTCCCTCTCGGTATGTTAATGATATTATATCAAAAGCGCGCGCGAATGTAAACCCCTATCGAGCAGACCGCCGCAAGGGAAGCCGAATTTCGGCACGCGTCACTCGGCGGACTTGCCTGAGCCGAAAATGTTGAGTACGAACGTGTGAAGCCCGTCCGACCATGTCGAAAAGTCGTGTCCTCCGCTCGTCAGATAAAAGTCGTGTTCTATGCCGGCGTCCGTCATCATACGGTCGTATCTCTGCGTTACGCCCGACGTCATAAAGTCCAGCTTGCCGATGTTGAGCAGGATATAGCGAAAACCGCCGTAAGCGTTCTCGATGACGAACTCGTCGAGAACGGGATCGACGACGCCTATCGACACTATACTTTTGTTGAAACTCGCCGAGGAAAACGCGCCGACATATCCGAACGCGTCCTGATGGCGGAATGCGGACAGCAGCGCCTCTCTCCCTCCCATGGAAAAGCCCGCGACCGCGGTGTCCCACTTGCCGGTCAACGAGGGATAATTTGCGTCGATATACGGTTTGAGAACCTTGACAATCTCCTCGCCCGTCTTGTCGTAGACTTCGCTCAACTCTTCCGAAAACATGGACGGCGCGACCTCGTCCTCGTTTACGACGCTGTTGACTCCGACGACTATCATTTTGGCTGCTCCCTCAAACAGCGCGGCATTGCGGACGATCTCGGCGGCAGAACATAGATCGAACCACGTGTTTTCGTCGCACATCAGGCCGTGCAGCAGATACAACACGGGATAGCGCTCCCCCTCTTTCGCATCGGGAGGCATGAGTACCGTCGCGTGCTTTGTCCCGCCGGCAACCTCGGAATAATAACTTATACGCTCAACTTTGCCGTAATCTACGCCGTCCGCGCGGTCGCGGTAATCGTCGGGTCTCACGGGAACGGGCTCGGCGTCGTCCGGTTCTTCGACGCCGCCTATCTCCTCTTGCGGATCTTGCACCTGCGCTCCGCCCGTCCCGTCGGGTGCGGACGCCCCGCCCTCGCAGCCGAACGCAGCCGGGACGATGAACATCAAAATTAGGGCCGCCGACAAAACAAGTCTCTTCATGATGTCCTCCTTTTTTTTCAGCTTAGCACAATCCCGTGCGCCCGTCAAGTCTTACTATAATATTTCATTGCAACCGATTGTCTAAAATTGTATGCCGATTGTCGTATATTGCGCACAAAACATGATCTTTGCATGAGAGATACTATTAAATTCATCTTTCATTTGCCGCAAAACCTGTTTATCTGCCGGACATTGACGCCGTTACCGTTATATGCTATACTATCGGTGACGGGAGGCAGTCATGGATAAGGAAAGAAAAAGCAGACCCAACATAACCAATCTGATATTGCGTATCGTCGGAGGGATAGTCCTTGCGGCGGGGCTGATCATGGCTATATGCGGCTTTGTCGACATAAAAACAGCATCCGAAAACGGCGAAATGCCGAAAATTTCGCTGCTCATGATCGGACTGCCCGCCCTTGCGATAGGAGGAATGCTGCTCATGCTGAGCTTCAGCCGCACTGCCGGCAGTCAAGGCGGCGCCGGCGCGCCCGTCTGCAACATCTCTCCCGGCACGACCGCTCCCACCGACCCACTGCGCCTGACCGGCACGATCTGCCCGTCCTGCGGAGAGGTAACCGGTGTGGACGCTCTGTTTTGCGACAAATGCGGCAAGCCTCTTTGCAAGTTCTGCCCCGACTGCGGCGAAGCCAACGCCGCGGACGCGCGCTTTTGCAAAAAGTGCGGCAAATCCTTTTCGGACGACTCGCACGATACGACAAAATTTTAGGCGTGTGTGTTTATAAATCGGTCTTGATGACTTGGCTCGCAGATATGCGCTCTTTCGGAGGCGGCATTTCGGCGTCTTTTCCGCGCGTTCGACGAGCGCGCGTTTTACTGACGCAAAGTACGTTCTCTCTTTCTTGCGGCTCCCTCGCTTGACATCCCGACGCGCTTTGGGTATAGTAAAATTATGACAAAAGCGTTTCGAATCGAATCCGACCCGTCTTTGGGTAAAGTCTTTCTCAAATATCTGTTCTCCGGCATAGGCAGCGCGGTGATGGTCTCCGTCTACTCCATCGTCGACTGTATCATGGTCGGGCAATATGAGGGAGCGGACGGCATGGCGGCGCTTGCCGTCATCACCCCGGTATGGACGATCATCATCAGTTTAGGGCTGCTGTTCGGCGTAGGCGGCTCGGTCATCTTCGCCAAATTGCGCGGCGAAGGCGACAAGCGGTCTGCCGACGAGATCTTCACGATCACGATGATGGGCGTCGCGGTCGTCGCGGCGATCGCATGGGCGGCGATAGCGTTCGGAGACGCGGCTCTGCTTAAATTGGCGGGCGCGAACGACGCAATCCTGCCTCTTGCGCAAAGATATCTCAAATGGCTCAAATTCGTTGTGCCTCTGTTCACTTTGGGGCAGGTCTTGGCGGCGTTTTTGCGCAACGACGGCGCGCCCGCTCTTGCGATGATCGCAACCGTGTCGGGCGGGCTTTTCAACATCGCGGGGGACTATCTGCTCGTCTTTGTCGCGGATATGGGCATCGAGGGCGCGGGACTGTCTACGGGCATAGGTCAAACGCTGGCGTTTTGCATAATGTGTTCCCACTTTTTCTCAAAGCGCAACACGCTGCGCCTTGTCAAACCGCGCAACTTCTTTCCGCGTCTTGCAAAGATCGCGGCGACGGGCTTCCCGTCTTTCGTCGTAGACATAGCGGTGGGGCTGCTGTCCATCGTATTCAACAATCAGATAATGAAATACCTCGGCGAAACCGAGCTCGCCGTCTACGGCGTGATCATCAATATCAACCTCGTCGCGCAATATATGTCTTACGGCGTCGGACAGGCGATCCAGCCCATCGTCTCACGATCCTACGGCGCTGGCGAGCATACGCCGATACGCAAGACTACGCTGTACGGCGCGATCTCGGCGGGAGCGGTCGCCGCGCTCTTCCTCGCGCTGTGCGAGGCGGCGCCCATGCCCATAATGCGCATCTTTATCTCCGACATCACGTCCGATATCGAAGCGGTCGCTCCGACCGCGGTCAGGATATATTCTCTGTCGTACATTTTCTTGCCGCTCAACATCTTCGTCACCTACTATCTGCAGTCGATAATGAAGGCTCGCGCGTCGTTTGCGATCTCGCTGCTGCGCGGTTTTGTACTGTCGTCGCTGTTCGCGTTCGTACTCCCTCTCGGCTCTCCCGACGCGCTTTGGTGGGCGACGTTTGCGGCGGAGGCTGCGACGTTCGGCGTGTCGGCGGCGATGTTCGTCGTCTATTCGCGCAAACTGAAAAATTCGCTCTCTCTTACAGACTTGACGGGCGAGCGACAAAACGCGCAGCCGCCCGAAAACCGTTGAGCGGCTGCGGCGGTGCGATCTGTGTCTTTTTTCGATATGATTTAGGATATTTTGTCAAAATGCCGTCTTGCCTCTCGTGCGTTCAACCGCGATACGCCCGCTGTTTTCCGAAAAAAGCGGCTCGCGCTTTGCGATATGTACGGCTTATTCGCTGTCCTTTTTTCGATTTTGCGAAACCTCGCCGTACGATTTTGCACAAGCTCCGCTTTGCCGGCGCGCCGGCTTAAACCTCTATCGCAAAAAACGGCGGCTCGGACTTTCCCGAAGCCGCTTTGCGCCGCGTTTCAGAAATTAATCACGCCCAAGTGTTCCAACAATATCTTGACGCCTATCATAATGAGAATAAGTCCTCCGACGAATTCCGCCTTTTGCTCAAACTTGTCGCCCAGCTTTACGCCGATAAAGACGCCGGCAAACGATAAGGCGAACGTGATAGCGCCGATGAGCGCGATCGCCGCCCATACGTTGACCTGCAAAAACGCGAACGTCACCCCCACGGCGAGCGCGTCTATACTTGTCGCCACCGCCATCAAAAGCAGCGTCTTGAAGCCGATATTCAAAGGCTTTTCGGTCTCGGCTTCGTCGTCTTTTTTGATGCTGTCCCAAATCATCTTTCCGCCCAAAACGAACAGCAGACCGAACGCGATCCAATGGTCGTAATCGGTGATATATTGCTCGAACGTGGACGCGACCGCCCAGCCTATCAGCGGCATGACCGCCTGAAAAACTCCGAAAAACAGCGCGATGACGAGCGCGTATTTGAGGACGAATTTCTTCATCTCCACGCCCTTGCACATGGCAACCGCAAACGCGTCCGCGGCAAGCCCCAGCCCCACAAGGCAGATCTCCAATACCGACATATCTCCTCCCGTCCGCTCTATAAAAAATCACACATAGAACGAACCTATGTGTGAGTCTTGTCATTTAATATAAGCCACGCCGAAGCGAGTATGTTGACTTATAACGAGCGTCTCGCCGACTACTCCCT
>CALWKU010000019.1 GCA_944381345.1 uncultured Christensenellaceae bacterium | reverse complement strand
TCCAAAGGAATTGGCAAGAGTCGGCGGCGGTGGGATCCGCGCGGTCGAAGTGCGCGTTGCCGTCGCGGTATTCGCCGTAGTCGAGCGACATGGGATAGGACGTCGCGCCGCCGTCCGCGCCCTGAGCAGCATAGTCGGCATAGACGATGCCGGCAGGGATGGACGCGATCAACTCCTCGAATTGACGGGGGACGGACTTGTCCCACGGCTCGCCGACAAAGATCACCGTCTTGCCGGCGGCGGGGCGGAGAGTGCCGCATGCGTATATACGCACGCTGCCGTCTTCGGCGTCGAGAGCGTCGAAATAGGCTCCGAAGTCAAACGCGTCGCCCGCAACCTTGTCGTACCTGACGAAAGAAGTGCGCAGAGGGAGCGCGGCGGGATCGTAATCCTGCCACAGCAGCGTCGGAGTCAATACGGAATTTTTCATAGCTATTATTATACAGTCGCGCGTTTCAAAAAGCAACCTTTGGCGCGCTTTTGTTTTGTGCGTAATAATCGGACGGCCGCCGTACTACAATAACGGTATGAGAGAAGAATACGACGACGGGGCTTTGCCCGACGAGCGGCAGACTGCCGCGATGAACAGAGAATTCGCCGCCAAGACTGCTCGGGAAGCGGCGCTTGCCGGGCAGGCGGAGGACATAGCCGCGCCCTGCCGCGAGTATGCGGCGACGCTGACTTTTTGTCTCGATTATTGTTCGGACGACCGTGAACGGGAGGTGCTTGGCGCGGCTGCGGACGCGCTTATCAGGATAGGAGGGACGCCGACCGCGCCGCCAGCGGACAGGTATTCGCGCTCGCCGCTTTTGCAGGTGAGGAGGTGCGCTGTCGGGATGTGCAGGTTGGCTCGCGTCGCTGTCCAAAGAGAGGGAGGTATGCGTGCGGCGCTGTCGCTGCTGATCGCGGCGACGGAGTTGCTTACATTGCAAAATTAGGCGTCCGTGTGCGTTAAAGCCGTTTGTATAAATTAGTGAAAGCGCTTGTCGTTGCATTTGAATAATATCTTGTGCGTTGCTCAAACTAAGCTCAGTAACTCAAGGAGGTGGCGCAATGATAACGGTGCTTGCATTGATTTTGATCATTGTCGGCGCGCTCAATTGGCTGAGCGTCGGCATCTTCGATTTCAATTTCATCAACTGGATCTTCACCCCGCAGGCGTATGTCGGGGCGAGAGTGCTCTATGCGATCGTCGGGCTTGCCGGTATTTGGACCGTCGTATATCTTATATACAACAAGTTCAGCCCCAGACGCATCAACGCGATCGAAAAGGGCGCGAGCAAAGAACAGCACGCCTGAGCGTGAAAGCGCTCTTCCGGAGTGCGGCGGGGACCCGAAAGGGTCCTCTTTTCGCTGCGATGACCGGCGGGAATGACGACATATACAACAATATCGGCAATACATATGACCGTTTTGCGTTGACAAATGCACGCGCATACTTTATCATTAAGTCATGGACAGCTTGTTCGACTTCAACAAAAAGGCAAACGAGCCTCTTGCAGAACGTATGCGTCCGCGTTCTCTGGACGAGTTTGTGGGACAGGAACATATCGTCGGAAAGGGCAGTATGCTGCGCCGCGCGATCGTCACGGACCGCCTCGGAAGCTGTATATTCTACGGTCCGCCGGGGTGCGGCAAGACAACGCTTGCGGGGATAATCGCCGCTACGACGGGAGCCAACTTTGTGCAGCTCAACGCGGTGTCAAGCGGCGTCGCGGACGCAAAGCGCGTTATCGAGGACGCAAAGCGCGCTCTCGAGCTGTACGGCACGCGCACCTATCTCATGCTGGACGAGTGTCACCGCTGGAACAAAGCGCAGTCGGACAGCATGCTCGCCGCGATAGAAAAGGGATATATCGTATTCATAGGTTCGACGACTGAGAATCCTTACGTCAATATGACGCGCGCGATCGTGTCGCGCTGTCGCGTGTTCGAGTTCAAGCGGCTTTCGGGCGACGACGTCAAAAAGGCGTTGCTGCGCGCGGTTGAGGACAGGGAGAGAGGACTTGGCAACTATGACGTCACGCTCAAAGAGGACGCGCTCGATCACTTTGTATGGGCGGCGGACGGGGATCTTCGCAACGCGCTCAACGCGCTTGAACTCGCCGCGCTGACTACCGATCCCGACGCCGACGGCAGGATAATCATCGACATCGAGGCGGCGCAGCAGTCAATTCAAAAGAAGGCGATGAGCGTGGACGAGAGTATGTACTACGATATGCTGTCCGCGTTTTGCAAGTCGCTGAGAGGAAGCGACAGCGACGCGGCGCTCTATTGGGCGGAGAGGCTTATCGCCGCGGGATGCGATCCGCTGCTGATCGCGCGGCGGACGCTCGTACATAGCGCCGAGGACGTCGGCATGGCAGATCCGCGGGCTTTGACGATCGCCTCGGCGGCGTTGACCGCGCTGCAGAATTTGGGCATGCCGGAGGGCAAGATCCCGCTTTATGAAGCGATCATTTATGTCTGCGAGGCAAGCAAGTCGCCGAGCGTGATCAGAGCGCTCGAGGCGGCGGAGAGATTGGTGGAGGAGCGCAAGGACGACGAAGTGCCTCTCGCCGTCAGGGACACCCACTATTACGGTGCGCCGAAGACGGACTACAAGTATCCGCACGACTTCGGGGGATGGGTGGAGCAGACCTATCTGCCCGAGTCGCTCAAAGACGCGGCGCTGTACGTCCCGTCGAGCAACGGCGAGGAAAAACATCTTGTCCGCGCAAAGACGATCAGGGGAAACAAGGGCTGAGCCCAAGGAGAGCATATGCTGAAAATAGACGGATTGAAAAAGAAATATCGCGGCGGCGACAGGTTCGCCGTCGACGAGGTGTCGCTTGAGGTCAAGGAGGGCGAGATATACGGCTTTCTCGGCCCCAACGGCGCGGGCAAATCGACGACGATAAAGTGCGTCGCGGGCATTCTGCCTTACGATGAAGGACGCATAAGCATCTGCGGCAAAGATCTCGGAACGGACGCGATCGCCGCCAAGATGCAGATGGGATATGTTTCGGACAATCACGCCGTATACGACAAGCTGACGGCGAGGGAATATCTCAACTTTATCGCCGATATATACGGCGTGGGCGACGTCGATCGGAAAAAGCGCGCCGACGAGTATATGGAGATGTTCGGTTTGACGGACGCGTTCGACAACCCGATCAAGACCTTTTCTCACGGCATGAAGCAGAAGATATGCGTGATAGGGGCGCTCATCCACGCGCCGAAGCTTTGGATTCTGGACGAACCTATGACGGGGCTCGATCCCAAATCCGCATACGAACTCAAAGAGCTTATGCGTCGCCACTGCGACGAGGGCAACAGCGTTTTCTTTTCGTCGCACGTACTCGAAGTCGTCGAGAAGGTGTGCGACCACGTTGCGATCATCGACGGCGGCAAGATCATTGCCGACTTCGGTATAGGCGAGCTTGACGGCATCCGCAAGGGCAGCTCGCTCGAGGACGTGTTCCTGTCGCTGACGGAGGACGCTCCGCAGCAGAGCGCGCCGCAAGAGGACAAAGCATGAAGAGATTTGCCGCAATAGTCAAACTCAATATCAAATACTATGTGCTGCCGAGCTTTGACGGCAAAAAATCCAAGGCGCGCTACATTGCGCTGATCGCGCTCGCGTGCGTCGCGTTTCTCGCGCCGCTCGTGATGATATGCCTCGCGTTGTGGTTTGCCGCGCAGACTATGTTGTCCATGGGTATGGGCGCGCAGATGCTTGCGGCGGTGTTTACTATGGCGCAGATCATAGTCATTGTACTGTCCGCGTTTACTTACATCAATTCGATGTTTTTCGCCAAGGACAACGAGATTGTACTCAATATGCCGCTCAGAGGAGCGGAGATCTTTTCGGCTAAGCTGATCGCCACCTATCTCAACGAACTCGTCATAAGCGCTCTCGTCACCATACCGGTCACCGTGATCACTGCGGCGGCGGGCATTCAGGCGGGTTATCCGCATATGTTCGGCGCGGAGTATTGGATTCTCATTCCGTTTGCGATCGTGCTGTTGCCGGTGATGCCGCTCTTGCTGCTGTCGCTCGTCTCGTTCCCGATCGCGCTGCTCGTGCAAAAAGCATCCAAATATCCCGTGCTTTCCGCGATCTTGCAGGCGGTGTTGGTGATGGCGTTCGTCGTGGCGTGCTATCTGCTCGGCTACAGCGGCGGATACGGCATGGCGGGCGGAGAGACGCAGGTCGACACCGGCATATTCCAAAGCCTCGGAGGTATATCTTTCTATACGCGTTTCCTTGCAGACGCGATGCTGGGCAAGTCGAGCGCGGGCAACTTCTTTGCGTTTATCGGTATTACTGCCGCTATGGCTGCCGTAGCGATAGGACTGTCGGTCTTGCTCTATCGCCGCGCGATCGCCATGAGCGTGGAGGGCGGCGCAAACACAAAGCGCAAGGTCAAGTCGGACGAACACAAAAACAAGGGCGCGCTCGGCGCGTTGGTCTCGGCGCAGATCAGGACGCTTTCGCGTACGCCCGATGTTCTCGTCAACATCATCCTGACGATGGCGATGCCTGCGCTGATCGCGGTCGTCATGGGTTTTGTCATGCCGTCGGGCGCGGAGATGGCGCTCGAAGATCCCGAAAGCGGAGTCGACTTTCGCTACTTCGGTTATTTCGCGGTCGGCATGGTCGTGTGGGTCACGATGTTTACATCGCCTATGTCAAACATAGGCGCGAGCTATGCGTTTTCGCTGGACAAGGACAATATCTCCGTCCTCAAAAGTCTGCCCGTGAACGGAAGGACAGTATTCAGGAGCAAGCTGATCGTCAGCGACGCGGTGTCGCTGATCTCTGTCGTTGCGGTGACGGTCGTACTCGTATTTATCGCCGATATGCCGTTTTACGGCTTTATCCTGTTTCCACTGCTCGTAGGCGTCTATCTCATCTCGTGCAACGCGTTCACGATGTCGCGCGACGTTGCGAATCCGCGTTTTAATTGGATGAACATCAAGGAACTGACCAAGGCGAGCAACAGCGGCACTCAATTGATAATGATGGGCGTCGGGATGGCGTTCGGATTGGTCGCTGCGCTGCCCATGTTCGTGTTTGCGTTCATCGGCGCGAATTTACCCGATTGGGCGGTGCATCTCATAGTGTGGGGAGTGATGTCGCTCGCATGCCTTGCGGCATATCCGATATTGCGACTGACCGCTCTGAGAGGGATTGAAGAAAAATACGCCCGGATCGAGGGCTGACAACAGGACTTACAAGGAGAGAAAAGATGCTTGAGATCAAAGACGGAAAACTGTTCAAAGACGGCAAAGAACACCGCATACGATCGGGTGCGGTACACTACTTCCGCACACTGCCGGAGTATTGGCTCGACAGACTGCAAAAACTCAAGGCGGCGGGGCTCAACACCGTCGAAACGTACACTTGCTGGAATCTGCACGAGCCGCAAAAAGGCAGGTTCGACTTCTCCGGAAGGCTGGATCTGTGCCGCTTTATAGAGACGGCGGCGAGCCTCGGACTGGACGTGATACTGCGTCCCGGTCCGTACATCTGCGCGGAGTGGGATCTCGGCGGTCTGCCGGCGTGGCTGCTCAAAGACGGCACGATACGGCTGCGCTGCAACGATCCCATGTTCGTCGCCCACGAGAGGGACTATCTCAAAGAGCTGTTTTCACGCGTGGGCAAATACCTTGCGTGCAACGGCGGCAACGTCGTCGCCGTGCAGATCGAGAACGAGTACGGCAGCTTTGCCAACGACAAGGACTATCTGCGCGCGGTCGAGAGCATTTTCGACGAGTGCGGCGTCAATGTGCTGCGCTTTACCTCGGACGGACCTACGGGTTGGATGTTGTCGGGCGGTACGCTGCCCGGGGTGTGGAAGACGCTCAACTTCGGTTCTGGCGGAAGTCATGCGTTCGGGGCGCTCGACCGTTTCGGCGAAAATGCGCCTAAGATGTGCATGGAGTTTTGGTGCGGCTGGTTCGACCATTGGGGGTTCGCCCACCACAGACAGAACATAAAACTTGTCGGCGAGATCTCGCATATGCTCGCAAACGACGTCAACTTCAATATCTATATGTTCCACGGCGGCACAAATTTCGGTTTTACCGCCGGCGCGAATCATTTCAAAAAATATCAGCCCACGGTCACCAGCTACGACTACGGCGCGCTGCTGACAGAGTGGGGCGATTACACTCCCAACTACCATGCGGTGCGCAAGATGATCTTCGATCACTTGCATGAGACGCCTCCGCCGCTGCCGCCGCGCCCGACTTTGCAAAACATAGGCACGGTACAATTGACGCAGAGAGGTTCGCTTTGGGACAACTTGGACGTACTCGGTACGGTACACCGCAGCCCTATGCCCGAGCCGATGGAGTATTACGGTCAGAATTCGGGGATGATATTGTACTCGGTCGCCGTAGAGGGCGAGTATGAGCGCTCGTTCGTCACTTTCGACGAACTGCGCGACAGGGGATATCTGTTTGTCGACGGCAAATACGTCAAGACGTTCGACTACCGCAAGAGGGATTGCGTCAGCCGTATGTACGGCAAGCCCGCCGCGATCGTCGCGCCGTTCAAGGGAAGCAAGCGTTTCGACCTTCTCGTCGACGTCATGGGGCATACCAACTACGGCGAGCATATCAAGGACCGCAAGGGTATCTCGGGTATGCGCATCATCAATCAGCACGTTACCGGTTTTGAGGTTACGACGCTTCCGCTCAACGACGTCTCGTGCGTGAGATATTCTGGCGGAGACAAGTATCCGGTATTCCTTAAAGGCAAATTCAGCGCCGACAACGCCGGCGACTGCTTTGTGCAGATGAAGGGTTTCGGCAAGGGCGTAGTATGGGTCAACGGCTTCAATCTCGGCAGATACTGGAGCATAGGGCCGCAGAAGGCTCTCTATCTTCCAGGCAGTCTGCTCAAAGGCGAAAACGAGATCGTCATCTTGGAATTGGAAAAAGCAAAGGGCAGCGTGGACATCACCGACAAGCCTAGGCTGAGCTGATCGCGGCGATCGCTCGATAGCAAAAAGCGGATATGTATCCGCTTTTTTGTATATTTACGCGATTTGCCTCGTCGGCTGTCGCCGCCGCAGAGTCGAAGGTCGAAAATGTCAACAATATACGCCCCGCATAAAGGCGCGGTGAAGTCGTTGGGGCGGCTGATATGTTGGCGGAAATGTCGAGACAGAGGCAGCGGGTGTCTCCGTCAGCGGGATCTTGCTCGTTTTCGAGCAGAGCGAAATCGTACAGTCCGACATGGGTGAAGCCCGGCTCGTCCGCATTCTTGCCCTCGTACAGCCGTTGCGCGGGTCTTATGCAAGATGCGCGTCTGCCTCCGCCACAAAACACGGACTTGGGGTCGGGCGCGAAAAAGCCTACGACGATGAAGTAGGCGGAGGGCGAATCGGGGCGAATGCCGTCGGGCATGGTCTCGGTGTTGGAGACAAAGAAATTTCCCGTTTGATTTTGCGGACCGTCGTTGATGCCGAAGCCGAGGATGACAAGGCAGTATCCGCTTATGTCTATCGCGCCGATTTGTCCGGAAACGCGTCGCTTTGCATTAGCTCAAGACGATATGTCGTTTGATGATACGAAAAAGCCGCGGAACGAATTTCGTATACTTAGTTGCGCATAATTTAAGTTTATGTTATAATACAACAAGCCCGATGTACCGTTTTAGGGGCTGTAGATGTGTTAAAATCAAGGAAGGAGGACATCTATGGAAGGCTATGAACCAAAAAAGCTGCTCATTTTGAGGATATATCAGATTCTCAACGAGTACTCGGATGTCGATCACAAGCTCAAACAGGCGGACATCATCAAATACCTTGCCAAAGATTACGGCATAAATTGCGAACGCAAAGCCGTCGCACGAAATATCGAGTATCTTCAGCGCGCGGACGTCGACATCGTTCAGGATCGCGGCGACGGCTACTATCTCGCCGGACGCAGGTTTGAACACGGCGAGCTGCGTTTTCTCACCGACTCGGTTATAGCCAACCGCAACGTCTGCCCGTCGTACACAAAAGAGATAATACGCAAGTTGGTCAAAGAGGGCGGCGTTTACTACAAAAATTATGCGCGCTGCGTAGACATCGGCGATTGGCGCAAGGACGAGAATAAGGAGTATTTCCTCAACATAGAACTTTTGTCCGAGGCGATCGAAAGGAGAGTCAAAGTCAAGCTGAAATTTTTACACTACGGCGCGGACAAAAAACCGTATTCCCGCAAGCAGGATAAGGAAACGGTCAATCCATACAAGCTGTTTTTCAAAAACGGGCATTATTATCTCGCCTGCAACGTCGACAAGTACGACGGACTCATTTTTTGCCGCATAGACAAGATGTCGGAGATCGAAACTACAGACCTGTCCGTCAAAGATATGTCTCGCGTCAAGGGAGCGGAAAGGGGGATCAATCTCGGCTACATCAGCAACGTGTCGCCCTATCTGTTCTTTGAAAAGCCTGTCAAAGTAGTATTTGAGGCGACCGACGACGTCGCTAATATGATCGACTACGTGCTGGATTGGTTCGGAGACGACGTCGGCATCAAGACCACGCGCGCCGGCAAAACGACCTTTACTTTGATGGCAAGCCCCAAGGCGATGAAGATATGGCTGCTGCAATTCGGCGCAAGCGTAAAGGCGCTTGCCCCTGCGTCGCTCGTCAAAGAGGTCAAAGAGGAGAGCGAAAAGATGAAAGCGTTGTACGATTGATCTGGCCGCAGCAAAGACAAGGATCAGAGGATCGCAAGGTCCTTTTTCTGTGCAAAGAGCGGTCCAAGCAACCGCACAGAATCTGTATGCGACGAGAGGAATGAAACGCGATTTAGCGCTTTCACCGCGAGACAGACAAAATATACGGCAAAAAGCGTGACGCGTACAAAGATGGATATAACAGACACGGACGCTTATTTTTAATCATTTGATTTTAGGGACGACGTCATGTCGGTTTTGAGTATTTTCGGTGCAAGGAGAAGGTCGGTCAAGCCCACGAAAGCCATGGTGGCGGCGAGAGCGAGCAGATATGAATACCACTCCACGTCCGCAAGCGAGCCGAAGTCCAAGTAGCTCAAAACGCCCTGTACGAGTATACAGCCCACGCCTATGCCGAGCGCTGCGCCGAACAGAGCCATGACGAAGATCTCGCGAAAGATGTAACCGAGTATCTCACCATCGCGGTAGCCGAGGACGCCGAGCGTTGCGATCTCGCGCTTGCGTTCGCCTATGTTCATGTTGGTAAGATTGTAGATCACAAAGACGCACAGCAACAGCGCAAACGCTATCACGACTACCGAGATGGGTCTGAGCGAATCTCCGAACCCCGCAAAAGAGCCGCCCTTGGGAGAGTCGGCGATGTTGAGCAGACCGAACCCCGCAAACGTCAATGCGGTCGATCCGGCGACCGAGATCACGGTCATCAGCAAGTGCTTCTTGTAGCGGAAGATGTTGCGCAGGCTCGATTTGTACTTGAACGGCAGACGACGCCACAAAAAGCCGGCGCGTTCAAGCAAAATGCGCTTGCCGGGGCGCGGAGCTTTTTGCAGTAGCAGGCGAGCCGGCTGTTCTTTGAGAGAGGTCAGGCACACCGCCGTAGTGACCGAGATCACAACCGCCGCCATAGCCGCCGCCGAGACAAGTCCCGTCGCCGGGTGCAGAGTCCCGGCGGAAGCGGGCATGAACACGATCGTGTCGAATGCGGGGATGATCGCCGCCGGCAGGATCGTCAACCCGGCGACAAGACCGAGCGCGGTAGCAAGCGCGCAGCAGGCCGCCGTCATAAACAGATATTTGAGCAATATCTCCGCGTTGTCGAAGCCGAGCGAAAGCATACAGCCCATGCTCGAACGCTCCTCTTCCATCATCCGCGTCATCGTCGTCATCACGACAAGCGCGGCGACAGCGATGAAGAATACCGGGAATACGAGGGTGATGACGTCTATTTTTTCGCAATAGCTTTCGGCGACCGCAAAGCTCGCTGTCATGTCGGGGGTCATTACGGTGAAGTTTTCGCCGAGCGCCGCCTCTATCTCAGCTGCCGCTGCCGCGACGCCGTCTCTGTAACCGCCGTCAAAGCGGTCGGTCGCGTCGATGCCCGCTACGCGCACATATGCGTCCGTCAACGGGATGTCGTCAACGGGCAGGGCGGCTGCGGACAGATAAAATATATCGTTGAGTTTGTTTTGAGTGACAAGGGTCGGTTCGCCGAGACGCCCGAACAGCAGCGGATTTGAGACGACGCCCGTCACGGTGAAAGTCATCTCGATGCCCGATATGTCCAACGTCACCTCGTCGCCGATCGCGCGGGCGTTGGACGAGTTGTTTTGCCTTTCCGACATGATCTCTCCGAACTTTGATGGAGTCTTACCGTTTATGTCGAGGCTGCCTATCGACGCGCCGAAGTCGTCGTAGATATATATCCGCACGTCTTCGCCGTTCGTCGTCGTATCGATCGCGGTCAACGTCTCAGCGTCGGCGACACAGTCGAGCGACGTCAATTTAGCCATGTCGGCATCAGTAAAACCTCCCTCGGACGCGCACTTGACAATGACGTCGGGGACGTTTTTAGCGTTTAGTTGCGCCG